>NZ_JAWXXL010000007.1:0-163878 GCF_034334985.1 Acutalibacter intestini
CGTCTGGCGCCCCGCCACAACGTAGGTGCAGATTCCCTGTTCCGTACCCAGGATTATCTGGACCATTTTGGAGACCTTGTGCAGAACAGGCTGCTGATGGCGGGAATCGCCCTGGCGCTTATCCTACTCACAATTTTAATCTATGAAGCAAAAAGAAAGGGGAAATTCGGTGGAAATGCATTCTTCAAAAAAACGGTTTCCAGTATTAGAGATCGCAAAAATCAATCTCAGGCATAACGCACTTTTGTCCATGGGGGTCTCAGTCCTCTTATGCCTTGTCACTCCGCTATTTATCGGCACAGCCAATCTGGATCACAATTCCGCTGCCATGCCACTGGAGATGTTTGTCTCTCTAATTGGCGTTGTGCTGCTGACGCCGGTATTTCAGCCGGAGCAGAACGAGGAAATTGACGACCTGGTATCTTCCAAGTATTGCAGCACAGCAAAGGTCCACCTGATACGAACGGTGTATTCGGTAGGGGTTGCCGCCCTGCTGATCTGTGCATTTACCGTATTTATGAAACAGCAAAGCTGCGATGTCTCGCCGGTTTTGGCCCTTGGGACGATAGCGGATGCTATATTCTTAGGCTCCATGGGCATGCTGACCTCAGCGCTGACGGGAAATACAGTCATCGGATATATGCCGCCGCTGCTATATTATGCTCTCAACATCGGTATGGGGCCAAAGCTGGGAAGCTTTTATCTGTTCTCAATGATCACAGGAAGCTACACAGCAAAGCTGTGGCTGTTCCTGGTGGGAATTCTGATGATGGTAGCAGCTTTATTCTATCAAAGGCTTCGTAAGCGGATACAGTAAAATATTCACGGTGAGAAATAGACCACCATTGCCCGTTCAGAAATCATGAATAATCAAAGGCCCTGATATTCCACAATTTGATGTGGATATCAGGGCTTTACATAATATCTGTTCTAATATAAACATGGTATTCAAACTCATAGTGGTAGGCAGGAAGCGTTTGATATAGCAGACTGTGAAACGGTCGAGAAGGACGTCCCGGTTAAACGAGGGGCGAGCATGTTGTAGAGGAAGCAATGTAAGCTGATAGCAACCAAACCATGTGAGGGTGCGTAGCACTCGCCTGTTATGGCTGCATAGTCCGTAATCAAATAAGGTGTTGAATTGTTTTGCGGTTTGTAATCGCAAAAATAATTGACTTTCTAGTGGCTTTGCGGTATACTACTATACGGACGGAGGTGGTCATCATGATTTACAGACCTATGTATGTGGATAAAATAATGGCTTATGTGGACACCCCTTTTGTAAAAATACTCACAGGAGTACGCCGCTGCGGAAAGTCTACGATACTCAAAATGATTATGGAAAAGCTTAAGACCGAGCGAGATGTTCCGGCGGAGCGTATCATAAGCTGCCGTTTAGACTCAATGGAATATGAGGATATGACGGCGAAGCAGATATACGCCCAGCTAAAAGAACAGCTATCGCCTGATGGCAAAACCTATTTGTTTCTTGACGAGGTTCAGGAAATCAAGGGCTGGGAAAAGGTCGTAAATTCACTGGCGACAGATTTTGATGTTGATTTGTATATCACAGGTTCTAACTCCCGAATGATGTCCTCCGAAATATCGACCTATCTTACCGGGAGATATGTTTCTTTCCGGATTTTTACCCTGTCCTTTGGTGAATACCTCATGTTCAAGGCAAAGTATGCCGACGTGGGAGATCCAAAAGCAGAGCTGGCAAGCTATGTCCGTTTGGGAGGCTTCCCGGCAACCCATTTACAGGCGTATTCTCAGGACGAAATCTATACGATTGTCCGAGATATATACAATTCAACGATTTTCTCTGATATTGTAAGGCGAAATCAGGTCAGGAAGATCGACCAGATGGAGCGTGTCGTAAAATACACCTTCCATAATGTCGGCAATACCTTTTCTGCAAAGGCGATTGCGGACTACCTAAAATCGGAGCGCCGTTCCCTTGATAACGAAACGGTTTACAGCTATCTTGAAAAGCTGGAGAAGGCATATTTGCTCCACCGCTGTTCCCGGTATGATTTGCAGGGCAAGGAAATTCTGAAAACGCAGGAAAAATTCTATCTTGCAGATGTCTCGCTTCGGTACAGCGTCCTCGGATACAATGCAGACAGCGTAGCGTCCAGCCTTGAAAATATTGTGTATTTGGAACTTTGCAGGCGTGGATACACCGTTAATGTGGGTAAAACAGGGGATGGCGAAATTGACTTTGTGGCTGTAAGGCAAAATGAAAAGGTATATGTTCAAGTCACACAAGAGATTAGATCTGAAAAGAGGGTAAAACGGGAGTATGACCGTTTACTTGAAATACACGATAATTACCCCAAATATGTTCTCACGACGGATGAATATGCAGGAGGAAACTATGAGGGCATTAAAACAATGCACATAGCGGATTTCCTTCTCAGTTCTGAATATTAATAACACTAAAATGTATTCTGATTGTGTCGTTTGTGGCTCTGCTTAGTACAAGCGCCTATTTTAGATCAACGAGATGATAAAATCTGTTTTGCTGTCAGGCATGGAACGGGGCGACCTCCGGACTGTCCTGGAAGCTGAGTCAGCTTCGTTCGCCTGTTGGGGAATGTTGGCTGGGCTGATTCAGTTTGCCTCAAGTAAGGAAGAATATATCAAACAGTCCATGGGACTGTCCAAAGAGCAGTTTCTTCAGTATGGATTTGATATGCTCTACCATTCTATTGCAGGTTCGGATTGAGAAGGATCTTGGGAATAGGATACCGAGAAAAAGAAACTATTGGGTGGACTATGTATAATATTATTATTTGTGACGACGACAGAGTCTTTGTCGATTATATAAAAGGAATTATCGCAAAAAGCGGAATGGATAAGGGAGAGATTCTGTTTAGCGAATATTTTTCAGGTGAAGAGCTAGTACAAGGGCTTCGGAACAGGAAAAGGTGCGATCTGCTGATTTTAGATATGCAGATGAAAAATCTGGACGGGCATGAAACGGCGGCAAGGTTCCGGGAAGTTTTTCCAAAAAGTATCCTTGTATTCTGTTCCGGTATGCGCATGCCTACAGATGAGTCGTTTAAAGCGACTCCCTTTCGGTATTTGCTCAAGAGTTATTCTGAGAAACGGATGATTTCGGAGATGCGTGCAGTAGTCAGGCAAATTAAAGAAAATCATAAGGTTCCATGCGTTGTTGGAAATTATTATCATAACAGCGTGGCTCTCGTTCCGGACGATATATTGTATATTGAGAACACAAAGCATGGGAGCAGGATTCATGTTATTAAGGAACAGATTGAGTATTCCTTTGAAAACAATCTGACGACAAAACAGAAGCTGGGTGAACTGTTTGAGATTTTGTCTCCTTTTGGATTTGCATACGCACATAACAGCTATATTGTCAATCTGAGGTATGTGGTCAAGATGTGCTCGGATGGAGAAATGAAATTAAATGATGGAACAATCTTGACGATTTCGCGCTCCAAGCTAAGAGAATTCCGGAAATCCTTTGCAGAATGGGTCAGCCGCAAGTATATGGAGTGATGCTATGAATAGTATGAACCTTATAGACTACAATATGTTATTGGTATATTGTGTAGTGGAGATTTACCTTATCTATTCATTTTTTGCATGCTTCTTTGAAATGAAGTTTTGGGCCAAGGAACGTAAGAATCTTTTCCTTATAAATGCGGTTGCCGTGTTCAGCCTGTATGGGGTGAATTTAGTGGGTAAACGGGAGATCAACCTTGTTATGTTCATAGTAATAACCTTGGCTTATGCGATGACCTTGTTCGGAGGAAAGACAGGGAGCAAAGTTCTATGCTACATAGTGGCAGATTCCATAATATTTGCAAGTGAATGTCTGTTTAGTATCATCTTTAATCAGACGAATGAGAAGGACATGTTGATGTCAGGGCTTCATCATGAGATATTGCCCCTAAAACTTCTAACGTATATTATGTTTGTACTGGCAGAACAGTTTATAGGGAAGTCGAAAAGGAATATGGATAACCATGTCTTTATAGAATATCTGTGTCTGCCAGTGGCAGGATTTGGTATCATGGCAGGGATATTCTATTCTGGTATTGATTTTGATACGAATGTTTATGTGAAGGTGCTGATCACTGTGAGCTTCAGCTTTCTGCTGATCGGAAATATTCTTGTGTTCTATGCATTCAACAGATATTCGGAAGAAATGTACCAAAATGCGGAAAAACAAATACTCATCACAAAACAACAGGCAGATTTAAAATATTACACGCATATGGACGAAGTGCAGGGAAATCATAATGAGTTTGTCCATAATATAAACCATTACCTGTCTCTGATTCATAACTTTGCCAGACAGGGCGACTGTGAAAGTATCATGAATGCGGTGGAGGAAATGAGCGGGCATATAGAGAACAGCGAGACGGAAATATTCTGCAGCCACCATGTACTGAATATGATCTTATCTGAGAAAAAGGGATGGGCGGAAAAGAACCAGATTGACTTTGATGTTTATGTGGAGCCAGGAGTTAAATTAGATATGGTATCCGATATCGATCTGGTCGCATTGCTGGGGAATTTGCTCGATAATGCACTGCGCGCTGCCGGAGAATGCCGGGGCCAGAAATACGTGAAGGTGCGGATTTTCATGCAGGATATCGGAGGGTTTTGCGTATTTAGGATTATAAATGGATACTCTGGGGATATTACCATGCAAGGGGATACGCTCCTGTCAACTAAAAGTGAAAAGGGCCTGCATGGGCTTGGAATTGGCAGCGTAAATAAGACGGCGGAAAAGTATGGAGGTTATCTTTCATGTAAAATAGAAAAAGATGTATTCACGGCAATATTGTTATTGTCAACACAGGAATAAAAATAAGATGCTTGATAGCAGGGAAAGCCATGGGGCTTAACTTGCTATCAAGCATTTTTGATTGCAGTATCAGGATATGTTTATCTTCTGCTAAAACTTTTGAAACTATATGAGCCGCTCTGCCGTACTAAAAGCAGAATCCTACATTTACAGCTATCAGGGGAAAAGTCCCAAAATCGATAACAGGATTAAAAAGCAAGGATGCGATAGGCTGGTAGAACGTCTCATGTTTCACGGCGTGCAAAAATCGCCTTTCAATCTGCAAAAACGGGACATTTTGTTGTGATGTGTGTTTAGAAATGATAACATTAAATGGAAAGCAGCATATTTAGATTGGAAGACATCCTTAATAGCCATTCTTTGACGGCTATGGAGGTACACAGATAATGGAGACAAAGTGAATTCTAAAGTGTTTGACCGACTTGAATGAGCATAACAACCGGGGATGGTATAATGCACATTTAGCGGAAACAAAAGCGGCAACGGAGAAGTTTGAAGAACTGGTTCAGGAGATAATTCTGCGTATTGGAGAGTTTGACAGAAGCATTTTACATATTCAGCCAAAGGATACTATCTTTAGATTGATTCGGTATCCTCGGTCTGGTAGTGACAGAACCCCATACAACCCAGCGTTCCGCGCACATATTTCCGCTAAAGGGAAGATGCCGGTTCCTGTGGGGTATTATCTGATGATTAAGCCGGGAGGGCAGTCTTTCCTCGGAGGAGGATTGTTTGCAAGTTCGTTTCGAGATGCAACCGAAAGGGTCCGCGACTATATTACAGAGTTCGATGAAGAATTTGATGAAATCATCCACGCGCCGGAGTTTGAGAAATACTTTAGGGTTCAGGGAACATCGCTTTTGAATGTTCCTTCAGGTTATGACAAGGAGCATCCCCAGGCGGAATGGTTAAAGTTCATGAGCAGAATTATACAATTTGAAATAAGTAATTTCTTCTTGTGTCTCACATGACACAAGGTGATACGCGAAAATAGCAAGGCCGCAGGAGGCTGAAACAAAAGCAATAATTGGCTGTTTCTTGCGGGAAATGTTTGCGCACTTGAGCTATCAATTTGAATAGCCTGAATGCGAAGAAACTCATGAAAGGATAAGCTAAAATAGAATAGCGTTAGGTGACCCTATGGAATGGACGCAACGCTTGAACCGATCAATCGAATATATAGAAGCGCATATCACGGAGGAATTAGATTATGAGAAGGTGGCAAAAGTGGCTGGCTGTCCATCCTACTATTTCCAACAGATGTTCCTCTATATGACCAATATGACGCTGCGGGAATACATACGGCGTCGTCGGATGTCCCTTGCAGCCGTAGAGCTGCAAAAGGATAGCGGGAAGGTAATAGATATTGCAATAAAATACCGGTATGAATCTCCAACTGCTTTTACCCGGGCATTTAAAAGCTTTCATGGTGTGGTGCCGTCTGTCCTGAAGACAGAGAACAGCCCGCTGCAGGCTTTTCCGCCAATTCAGTTTCATGTATCCATGGACGGAGGGCAGCCATTGAAATTCAGAGTAGAGGAAAAAGCTGCGTTTCGTGTGGTGGGGATTTCTTGCCCGCTGAATGCGGAACTTACCCAAAACTTTGAAAGGATTCCTACAATATGGGATACGGTTCTTTCCGATGGAACACTTGCAAAACTGAGTGCCTTACAGGAAAGGAAACCGCAGGGACTATTGGGTATCAGTATCCATCATACGGAAAGCTGGAAATATATGATTGCAGTTCGCTCAGACAGGCAAGCTGATGTTTTTGAAGAATATCTGATTCCAGCGTGCAAATGGGCGATTTTCGAGGGGCAGGGTACAAACCATTCCCTGCAGGAGTTGGAAAAGCGCGTTATCACAGAATGGCTTCCCACTTCTGGCTATACATATGCGAATTCGCCGGATATAGAGGTATATAACAAAGCCGATCCCAAGAATACAGTTTATGAATACTGGATTCCAATCGTATAACAGTGATAGCCTTTCTGTTTTCAGTATCTCATTTATATCCTCAATACATTCTTTGCAATCAAGGAGGTATCATGAATGACTAAAAAAATTGCAGCCCTTGTAGCTGCGCTGGTGCTTGTACTAATAAGCGCTGCGGCCTGTGCCGCAAATGAGGATAGGGGCTTGGTTCAAAGCAGCTCGGTGAGCGAAAATCAGTCTATAACCCAAAGCAGTCAGCAGACAAGCACGGGTACTGGTGAGCAGGGAAACGGGGCTGGTGAGCCAGAGGTAATTCAGAAACAGATCGAGAGAGAGACACAGAAAATGAAGGAAGAGGGAGTCGTAGACAAAAACGGCAGGCCGGCGCCAGGCGTCGACCTGAACGATTATCCCGGGCTTGGATGAGCTCAGGCTGAATTGATTTGCAAGAGCGGGTATTAAGTCGGGAGGATGGGAGGTTAATATGAATGAGATACTGAAAGCAGAAAGGCTGTCAAAGACTTACGGGAAAAGCATTGCTGTCAGTGAAGTCAGTTTGACGGTGAGGCAAGGAGATATATACGGTCTTATCGGAAAAAATGGCGCCGGAAAGACTATCCGGTAGATTTCGATATCTGGGAAAAGTCCTTTCTTCACGATATAGATGGAAAAGGGAAAACGCTGTTTAAAGAATTAACGGTAAAAGGCGCCTATCTGGAAAATGAATTGGTCGGTTTCGTTCAGTATGGCAGAACCTCATTGGGATTCGATAAGGATGGAAAAATATCTGAGAGAATATCCTATCCGGTTATTCGTTCACTGTACTTTAATCGGGATTTGCAGGAGGTTGGCGCAGCACTTCTCAATGAAGCGCTAAAGGATTTTGGAGATGACTCTGAAATTATATATGCATTTTATCATTACTTCGGAATGTCCTGCTACGCAAGGCATGGCAAGCTGTTTGAAAACTGCTCTCATATCAGTACTCTGTTGTTGCAGCTTGGGTTTCAAATTGAGCATGAGAATGTGTTTTACTCTTCTGTGCCAGAGGCTGCCCACGATGAGGGTGTTGCCATGCGATGGCATGAGGTGAGTACTGGTAGACAGCAATATGGCGAGTTTCTCATTGATTCCAATCCGATAGGAGAGTGTGAAATTCACTATCTGGAACAACCGGGTATTGCATATCTGCGATGGATATATGTCAAAGAGGGATTGCAGGGAAATGGAATTGGGGCAATGTGTATGTGCAGCCTGAAAAACTTTCTGTATAAGAAAGGAATCCGAAAGCTTGATACAGATACGGCTTTGACGAATGTAGGTGCACAGCACTTTTATGAGAAGAACGGCTTTGTGAGAAAAGGGGTCTCAAGGAGTTTCTATTTGGAGAATGACTGAAGTGGCTAGGAGGAAAACATGAATTGTTCAGAGGTAATAGCAGAATTAAAGATACGGGCGTCTGAGAAATATAAAGCGAACGTGGTGCGTATGGGGATTCCGGAGCAGTATAGTCTTGGTGTATCAACGGCAGAGGTCAGAAGCCTTGCCAAAAAGATGCAGAAGTCAAATGAGCTGGCTCTTGGGCTGTGGGTAACGGGATATCATGAGGCGCGGCTGTTGGCTGTATTATTGATGGATCCGAAAGGAATGACAAAAGACGGTGTAGAACAACTGATAGGAGATGTTATATCCTGGGATTTATGCGACCATTTGTGCAAGAATCTTTTAATTAAGATGGATTGCCGGAGCGCCCTGATAGAAGGGTGGATTACTTCATCGCAGACATATAGGAAACGGGCGGCATTCACATTGATTGCATCGTCTGTGGTCCATGACAAAAAGCTTACAGATGATATGTTGGACTATTATCTTGGATTGATAGCCAGGTATTCAGATGACGAGCGGGAACATGCAAAAAAGGCAGCATAGCAGTTCTTACCGCTACGGTACTCCAACCCTTGGAAACATCCACTCCCACAGCATACATTTTGGAATCCTCCTGATACCTTGATTACAACGGTAATCCATCCTTTTCTCATCACCGATTCTATCTGTTTGCTGACTCGAGCGGCTGCTCTACCTGCACAAATCGAACGCTGCGAATGGGGGATGGCAGACGGACTTTCAACCGAGCGTTTCGCTCTTGGAGCATCTCGCCAGACCATTGCCCTTCCATTCTAACAGCTTTGCCATGAGATGTCCCTCGCCTGTGGTTGGCTGCCACTTACATGGGGCAAATATATTGTAACAGGAGTATTTAGATGAAACATGTATGTACGCTTATATCCGTGGCAGACATTAACGCTGCGAGAAAATTTTACGAGGATCTTTTCGGGCTGGAGGTGTTTCAGGATTACGGAAAGAACATCGCCTTTACCTGCGGCCTGGCACTGCAACAGGATTTTGATGATTTTCTGAACAAGTTGAAGCAGTACCCGGACACTGAAAGATAATTGAAAATGTGGATTGGGAGGACTTGAAAAATGAAGTGCAGAATAAGAAAATGGGAGCTATCAGACGCAAAAGATTTGGCGGCTACGCTTTCGAATAAGAAAGTACAAGATAATCTTCGTGATGGTTTGCCCTATCCCTACACCGAGCAGGATGGAAAAGAGTTTATTTCTGCTATGCTTTCCGCGGATGAAAACGAAACCTATGCTTTTGCTATTACCGTAGATAATATGGTAATTGGCAGTATTGGCATTTTTCGGCAGGGTAATATTCATAGGCAAACCGCCGAGTTAGGATATTATATTGCCGAAGAATATTGGGGCAAAGGCATTGTAACCGAAGCTGTTAAGCAAATATGTGAGTACGTTTTTAGTGAAAGTGACATTATCCGTATTTATGCCGAGCCGTTTGCTTATAATATGGCATCTTGCAGGGTGCTTGAAAAAGCAGGGTTTCAATATGAGGGTACATTGAGAAGTAATGCTGTGAAAAATGGTAAGGTAATTGATATGAAAATGTACTCTTTGTTAAAAGAAGAAATAAAGGGGTAAGCATGGAGTATCAAATTAGGGAAATCAGAGAAAATGAATATCCAATGTTTATCAAAATAGTTCGGAACTCGAAAGGAGTATGCAGACGATGGATAACTGATTTACAATAGATAGAGTAGATGATAATACTTGTATTATCAGTGAATATCGACATTGGGAAGAAACTTATTGCTATTTATTAAATGGAAGCGAGCGAAGCTTACTTATTGACACAGGACTCGGCATTTCAAACATATACGGTGAAGTTATAAAATTCACAAATAAGTCTATTACGGCAGTTGCAACACACATTCAGCGGTAGGCGAATAAGCAAATCGGGAGTTGCAGAAGGAAAATTACAGCATGGAAATAATAGCATATGAAATGAAATATGTGAAAGATGATATTGAAAAAAGCAATATCTTGTGTATTCCTTTTGAGCAAAAGTATTTTGAACAATATATGAAAATATATAATACTTGCTTTTATGAAATGCGAAAATCTCTTGCTATTGAGCCTTACAATTTTTTGAATGATTATAAGCAAGTTCGTGAAAAAAGCAAGGATATTTTCTTGCTTGTAAGTGGGGAAGAAATGATTGGTTCGATTGCCTGTTATGGAAACGAAATAGACGATTTGGTCGTCAATAAGGAATTTCAAAATAGGGGATATGGAAAACAACTTTTATTATGGGGAATGAACCATATTCGCCAAACTAGTAATGAGCCTATTGTGTTACATGTTGCTAAATGGAATGATAAAGCTTTCATGCTGTACAAAAAAGTAGGATTTGTTCTTACAAATACCGTGAGAGTACGTTAAATTCCCATTTGTGGAGGAGATGGTGTGCTTGAAAATAAACCCTCTCAATCAATTATGACTGAATTACTTGGACAATCCTTGTATGAAGTTTGGCAAGCGTTATGTTTTAGCAAATGAACCGTACCCTGATACATATTTTGATTTCCGCATTGCACAAGAGTCACTGTAGTACGCTTCGGATTCAATTCTAAAGTATAGTGGTTCGGAGCTGCAGTCTTAGACTGCACTGCCTTTTTTAGCCTGTATGCACAAGTTCGGGCATCTCATTATGCAGATAATCCAACGCCGCAGCAGTATCCGTAGCCCACAGGAGCATTTTATCCTTTGGCAGAATAACCGGCATTCGGTTGTGTATTGCCTTCATGGAATTGTTTGCGGCAGTAGTAAGGATTACATATCTCCGGATTCCATCATATTCTTTGCAGAGCCCAGCCATATACAGCGTTTGCTCACCGGGCAGACGGAAAAGATACTTTTTCTTCTGTTCGTCCCATTCGTAAAAACCTGTGCTTGGTACAACGCATCGGTTTGCAAATAAACTCTGCCGAAAGGTTTTCTTTTCCTCTGCTGTTTCAGCGCGTGCGTTGATGATTACACCGCTTCCTGTGAATTTTGGAAATCCCCAGACAAGAGGTTTCGGGCTTAGGTCTTTACCGTCTATTGTCAGAACCGGAACTGTATTAGTCGGGAATATTTCTCCGGTCCGTATCGGATGGCCGGGATATTTTCGATTTATTTCTGCAAGGATTTCCCCAATCTCTTCATTGTCCTGTTCATCAAATAAAGAATACCGTCCGCACATTATTCTTTTGCCTCCACAAACCATTTGGGTTCTTCATAATATAAATAGCTTTGTTTGCCGCCTATTTTTACTGTATATCGTATTCCTATTCCGCCGGCTTTCAAAGAAGCTGCCTTGCGAACATCCAGCACACGGTCTATTTCGTACACCGTGCCATCCTCCCATAAGAGGGAGAGTGGTGTTATTTTGCCCTCAGTATCGAACTTAGCCGTCACTTCAACAAACACTTTTCTTGCCATATACACACCCCAATCATAGTATTCCGATTTCTGGGAACATTATTCGGTATAACAGAAATGAGGTATTTGAATGGCCGCTAGGCGGAGCTACAAACGGTAAAAAGCGACTGCGTGTTGACAAGCTGCCGGAGGAATGTATAGAAAATTAACCGTCCTGTTCAATGAGGACGGTTAATTTTTAAAAAAGGATTCCGGATGAATGATATGATCTTCTTTTGGGTTTATCGAGGAGAGCTGTTTGTCAGAGAGCAGAAGGCCTGTCTGTATGGAAAAATTCCCGAACCGGGTTCGGATGTTGTCTATTGCGCTTTCCAATGTCTCCTGCTTTTGAATAGTTGAGATTTCCGGTAATAAAGAAAGCTGCTCATATTCATTCAGCGATAAATTACAGGCACGGACACTGAGCGACCGGACAGGCTTGCCGGATGTGTGATTGCGCTTATAAAGCTCAAATGATTTTTGCAGTAATGCCTTAGCGGTTCTGTTCGGGGAGGATAGTTTGCCCTGCCGCTCGTAGCTGCACAATTCATTATCCCGGACACCAATCTGTACCGTATTACAGACAAATCCATATTCGCGCATCCGAGAGGATACGCTTTCGCAAAGCACCATAAGCGTGATGCGGATGTCTTCATCGGTAATCAGGTCGCGTGGGGCAGTTGTGCTGTTGCCAATAGATTTAATCAGAGATTTTGCTCCAATATTTGATACCGGAGAGGTATCCAGTCCATTGGCAAACATCCATAGCATCAAACCGTTTTGTCCGAGCATATTTTGCAGAAGTTTCTGATCTGCCTGCGCAAGATCTCCGATAGTGTGGATTCCGTACCGCTTTAGTTTATTGTGTGTTGCGCGTCCTACATACAGAAGATCATTTACGGGCAAAGGCCAGACAACATCACGGAAGTGATCGCTTGAAATGATCGTTGTCGCATCCGGCTTTTTCATGTCGCTGCCGAGTTTTGCGAATATTTTATTATAGCTTACCCCGACGGAAGCGGTTACACCAAGTTCAAATTTAATCCGTTTTCGCAGTTCATTTGCAATTCTCCGACCATCACCGAACAGATGCGTACTACCTGTGACATCCAGCCAGCATTCGTCAAGGCCATATGGCTCTACCTGATCGGTATATTCACTGTAGATTTCTTTTGCAATCTGGGAGTATTTCATATACAGATCATAGTGCGGCGGAACGAATATAATATCTGGACATTTCTGTTTTGCCATCCACAATGGGTTTCCCGTAGCAACACCGCAGGCTTTGGCTTCATAATTTTTTGCCAGTACAATTCCATGCCTGGCTTCCGGATCCCCGGCAACCGCGACAGGCTTTCCTCGTAATGAGGGGTTATATAAACACTCTACAGAGGCGTAAAAGTTGTTTAAATCTGAGTGTAGGATTACCCTTTCCATAGATATCTCCTATTATAAAGAACATGCGTTTTGTTATATTATACATTGCGTTGCAGGGCGATTCTACCGGTAATTTATGGGGATAAAATAGCATGGGGCCATATGCAATCTGTCCATGCCTATAAATTGGAACAAAGATGGCAGAGCAGTGCCGATGGCACGAGAAACGAACTCAATCGCTCACAAGTGTATTGACAATATACTTCTAGGGAAGTATAATAAGGCTATAACTCTGCAGAAGTATGGAGGATGGTGAGATGGCCCTAAAAATCTTATACCACGGTTCGCCGGAAATTATTCGGCAACCGGTCTATGGCAAAGGGAAAAAGTACAATGATTATGGCCAGGGCTTTTATTGTACGGAGCATTTGGAACTTGCAAAAGAATGGTCCTGCACAGAAGGCTCTGACGGCTACGCAAACCAATATATAATTGAGATGGAAGATTTGCGTATATTAAACCTTTCATCTAACGAATATACGATTTTGCATTGGCTTTCGCTGCTGGTTCAATATCGAAAAATGAGGATATCTGATCCGATAACAAAGCGAGGGGCAGAATACCTGAAAAAGAACTTTATCATAGATTTGTCGGGATATGACATCATTGTTGGATATCGTGCTAATGACTCCTATTTTTCTTTTGCCAGAGCGTTTCTTGCTAATACATTGTCGGTTGACCAGCTTTCAGCAGCTATGCGGCTTGGAAGACTGGGGGAGCAATATGTTTTGAAAACGCCAAAGGCTTTTGATTCGCTTAGGTTTCTGTCGTATGAACCGGTTGACAGCCGTGCCTATTATGTGAAACGAAAGGTCAGAGATGAAGAAGCGCGGGAGGCCTTCCGGAAAGAATTGGAACGGGATGATATGAGAGGGCTCTATATGAGAGACATTATCCAAGAGGGGGTGCAGTTGGATGATCCACGCATACAGCAATGAGTATTTGGATGACGCCATGCGGAATCTGGGAGAGGCACTGGACTATGCCGTAAATAGCTGCAATATGGCTGCGGACGCTTTCATAGAGCTTTTCTTTGTCAGCGATCTGGCTGCCCAGTTTGAGACGGGTGTGCCAAAGGTTGTGTCCGGAATGTCTGGGACCGAACTGGTATGGGAGGTATTACGCCAGTCGGGTCTGGAAATTCCATTTCCAGACCCGCAGATAGAGTATGAATGCTCCGCACAATACTGGTGCGGATGGATTCTTGCGTATTACCAGTGGTATACGGGACGCAGATTTAAAGACATCCATTCCTATATTTCTATGGAAGAAATAGAAAAGATGTATCCGGCCCTGCATGAATCTCCCGAAGAAAAGTTTATTGATGCTGTAAATAAGCGGATTCAGAATCAAAATGCACCAACTAATTTGCAGACATTGCGAAAAAACGCGGGATATTCCCAGCGGGTGTTATCTGAAAAGTCGGGAGTCAATCTGCGAACGCTTCAGCAGTATGAACTTCGGGCAAAGGATATTACCAAGGCATCCGGTCGGATTTTATCTGCACTATCCAAAACACTTGGATGCCGGATGGAGGATTTACTGGAATATGATACGAATGAAGTGTGATAGTAAGAGTGGAAGCTGAATATGCGGCATTACCCGCAGAGGTTCAGCGGTATTATTACGAGACAGGGAGCTTTAGAGTAAAATCTGAAGCTCCCTTTTCTTGTCCGGAGATTCTTATGCCTGCGAGATAGCCTCATATTCATAAGGAACGTAGTTGACGAGAGGAGGAACTACAGAACAAGAGAATTGCTAGAAGGAGGTCAAGATGCATATCCATGAATTTGCCGATCATTGTACTTTTTCAGAGATTGGCATTGGCGGGACGCTTGCGGCCACAGAAGAATACCGGGCTTTGCTCAAGAAACTGCATCCGAAGCAGCTTTTAAACGCGAGGCTTTCTATTCCTTTATACCGTGTGTCGTAAGGCTATGAAACCAGACGAGGGAACTTCCGTCAGGGAGAAAAGTTCTATTTTTCTTTGAATGGGGAACACGAGGACCTTTGGATGGAAATTGAGATGAAACTAGAGGACTGGGTAAGAGAGGAAAATGAGCGGAGGCCATACCGCGCCATATCCAATGTAATTATTCTGGATATCACGCGGATTGCATACGCAACCCTTGCTTTATAAGAAAGCAATAGGAAAGGATATGCTTCCCAAAATCCCCGAATAGGGGTTGCCACAAGGCTCTTTGACGGTTCTGCGCGTTCAAAGGTCCGAAACAGGATACGGCAAGTGGTGTAAAAGTACACGCCGCGAAGAATGGACTTATCCCAGCGAAAGCAAAAATCAATGCTAAAGGTGGGAGAATGGATGAAGCATATTGTAAGATACAGTGGTGGAAAAGACAGTACCGCCATGCTGGTTCGAATGATTGAAACGGGAATGCCCATTGATGACATTGTGTTTATCAACGTCATGGCAACGCCCGATATGGGGGCAGAATTCCCGGAGATGTATGAATATCTTAAAAAGGTAGAGCGATATATTCAGAGGAAAATTACGATTGTGCCGTCTGTCATCAGTTTTGACGAAGGTTTTCATCAGAAATATCTGACCGGAAAACGGGCAGGGTGTATCTATGGATATCCGTTGACGGTTGGTGCATGGTGTAATGACCGGCTGAAACTAAGGGCAATCAATCGCCATTACAAGAGCTACGGTGATCACATCCGATATATTGGATTGGCAGCTGATGAGCCGAAGCGGTTGGCTCGGATGAGACCAAACTGCAGAGCGCCGCTGGCAGAGTGGGGAATGACAGAAAAAAATTGTATAGCGTACCTGGAGAAACGGAATCTGATGAATCCGTTATATCAGAAGTTTAAGCGTTTAGGATGCTTTTTTTGTCCGAAACAGCCCTTGAACTCTCTGCGGATTGTTCGCCAGGATTATCCCAGTTTGTGGCAGATGATGTTGGATTGGGACAAGGAGAGTCCGAGAACCTTTCGGCCAGATGGCACGCTGCATGATTATGACAGGCGGTTTGCCGCCGAAGAACGGCGCAGCCCGATTTTAGGGTTGAAGGACGTCGCTTAGAAGAAAGGGGGAATACGGGATGGGCTGCGGCCCGTCAGAATGCAATGAAGAATAGTCATGATTTACATATCAATGAGTTTCTACAGCTTTTCAAACAGCTGGATGGGAAATATGACAGGTGGGATATCTGGTCGGATTTCCTTACCATTTCCGCCTGCTTCATATCGAATCAGGTGGATTATGAGAAAGATAGGATAACGTCGCGTGAGGCAGAGTACGCCCGAGTCAAAGGAAAGTATTCCAGCCCTGAGCGAGAGCTGCTCCGAAAGATGCTGCTTGTAGCGGGGGAGGATATATGCCAAAACCATAAGGACTTCCTGGGCCGTGTCGCAGAGGAACTGAGGCTAGTCAACAAGACAACGAAACAGTATTATACCCCGGAATGTGTCGGCAGAGTAATGGCTCTGATTACCATAGGGGGAGATGCTGGTGGCGAAACGACAAGCAACGTGATTGCGGACAGAGTGGTCCAAAAAGGCTACGCAGGTGTTTTCGACTGCTGCTGCGGTGCGGGAGACCTATTGATAACCTTTGCCAGAGAGTTGGTTGGCCAGGAGATTGATTTCCCCAATCATGTGGAATTCGTGGCGCAGGATATTAGTTACACGGCCGCGATGGCATGCTATATCCAGCTTAGCTTTTTGGGCTGTGCCGGTTATGTCGTTGTGGGAGACGCCTTATCCAAGCCGGCCGGGACGGAGGATACCCTCAAATATGCATGGTATACACCGATGTATTTTGATCCAGTTTGGGTCGATAGAAGGAAATGGCACTATGTATGATGCTTCGGTGGAGCGAACTGCATTTATCGCAAGAAGACTGAAAAATGAGCCGCAAACCCTAATAGCTTTGATTCGCACCCTGCCCAGCAGTGGAATCCGCAAAATAATGATGCTGGGCTCCGGTCACTATCAGTATATTCCGCAGACGATTTTCAAGGAAGTGGTTGATGCGCTGCAGGTGATGGCAAAGGAACGTCCGCATTGTCACAGTTGGAAAGTGACTTCCTTTGTGAGTACCGTTTATCTGGAATTTCCGGATATGGGGATGCATTTTCAAAAGGAATTTCAACTTCCAGATCATTTTATCCCCGGAATATGTGTGACCACATCTGACACCTGCGACGCCAGTCTGTCGGCGTTCCCTACGTGGAGAATAGGAGATTCCATTGTTGAGGGACCTGGCGTATTAATGGAGCACAATGGGAAAGCAACTATTCAAGCCTTTCATGAGAAGATTTCCAGAGAGATTCTCTCCCAATATCCAGGCTTTCTCAAACAGATGAAGCATTTCCAGGATTTACGCATTGCAAATCCAGAAGAAATCCTTCGCTTGTTGATAAACGGCTCAATTGCCGTATGTGATGAAAACGGAAAAGCTGCAGATTTGTTTTGAAATAAGAAGGGGGTAAGATAATGGGTCAAAACAGTAAGAAGATAAGGAAAATGGAGTATATAGGGGATGATTTTTGGTCCAGGCCAGTATATAAAGATCAATTCGGAAAACTGTGGAAAGATCTTAACTGCGGCGATTCGGAAACGCCAGATTTGTATTGGCCTGTAAACAATGAGTTTGATGAAGAGCCCTATCTGCCAATTGGATGCGAATTCGTTATTGTCAAGGCGAAAGAGAAAAACGGTAAAGAATTTCAGTATATGATGCTGGATAGATTGAGAACCGATTGCGATTATTATTTAGGCTATGGCAACCGATATGCCGGAGTATTGGCAAAAGGGGATGAAAAAGAGCAGATTGAGGCTATGAAAAGGTTATGGCTTGAATTTGACGAAGACAAAAAGCCGGAGTGGCTTACATGGGCACACATCCTGGAATACGAAAAGCAGATGTGTAACAGGTGAATTGGCCAGTTATAAAACGAGCCGCCTAAAAGGCGGCTCGTTTTATTGTGTGCAATGTAACTCATATTAATTTTGAATCAAAAAGACGGAAGGAGGATTGTAAAAGAGTTTCATGTGTAGTAGGGGAGTTCTTAGGTAAGGGAAGTTCCACCATATTCCTATTGGGAAAATCCATATTCCAATAGGAAGGAGTGAAACGCAATGAGTGAGAAAATTGAAAAACAGGTTTATGACGCCGAAGATTTGCAGACCTTGTTGGGTATTGGGAGAAATAAGATATATGATTTTTTGGAAGAGGTTTATCAAAATCAGAGCCCATTTCGAGTGATAAAAATCGGAAAGCAATACAGAATACCCAAGTCTGCATTTGACAAATGGCTTAATGGAAGCGGGTGATCATTTTGACGAAAAACAAGCATAGTCAAGAACAACTTCTATATTTTATGTAGGTTTTCAAATAGACATTTGAAAACCTACGGAGAATGTGGTATAATAAATTGGTCTATGCGCAAATTGATTGCCACTTCCTTTTATCAAAGGAGGTGCGTTAACAATGCAAAAGAAATCGACAAAAGGCAAAGAGGTTGTCTTTTTTGAAAGGGGGTCATGGTACCACAGAACCAAGACAATCAATGATGATTTTACAATAAAATATGGGAAAAAGGGTGGATTTCAAACAGCAGAAGAAGCAGAAGATCACTATTGGGAAGAGAGAGAACGTTTTGATAAAGAGATATCTCAATATCGGCAGAAGCAAAATACTCAGTTCTCTTTTGCTGGATATCTTACATACTGGTTTCATAATGTCTTCTTGGCTCGGGTCGAAAGTTCAATCAAAATTGGATTTTCCTATGTCTTGTATCATATTATACAACCCAATATCACAAATGACGTGCTGTTGACAATGGTGACAACTGAGTATATTGACGTGCTACTTGAAAGATGCTCTAAGCATCCAGAAAGTGCCGGGGTACAAACGCAGAAATTCTTAAGAATTGCCTTTAAAGATGCTATGAATGACGGATACATCAAAACAAACCCGATGGCATCTGCAAAGAGGTATTATGCGACGATTCCAAAGATTCAGATTCTGACCAAAGAACAAATAAAGACGTTATTGGCGGCTGCTTCTTGTAATCAGACGCTCTATTTAGAAGTATTGCTTGCTCTTTTTTGTGGATTGCGAAAGGGCGAAATACTTGGTTTGAAGTTTACGGATTTTAATCGCGAAGAACGTTTTATACACATATCAAGGCAAATTACTCGCAACTATACCGTAACTTTTGACAATCAGGATTTTCATTTTACATCCGATCAGTCAGTCAAACCCCCAAAAAGTAGGAACAGCAATCGCGTAATCAAAGAGGTTCCTGCCGTTATATTTGATGAATTGGATAAGCGTGTCCAGCTCATTGATTTCTGGAAGCAAAAAAATGGATGCCGTTATGACCATACAAACGATGAATTCGTGATGGTAAGCCGTCTTGGCAAAATCAAGTCAAGTGATACGATTAATGCTGCTTTATCTGCTATTTGTGTGCGAAACGGGCTGCCACATATTACCGTGCATGGCCTACGGCATATGTTCGCAACAATATTAATAGAGCAGGGGTAAACACTACTAAAGATCTCACGTCTACTTGGCCATCAGTCCATTCATACTACTTTTGAGATATATTGTGGTGTAATGGAAGGGAAAAACGATATAAGAGATTTTGTTGATGAGGCTTTTGATCCAGGAAAATCTGCCTACTCTTTAGAGGAGGTAGAAGTATGAACAGAAAACCCCTTGAAACACCCGAAATTAATCCAGCATTTACCCATGGTGAAATCATTGATTGGAAGTTCAATCCCTCAATTACCCCTGCGAAAGGAAAATACTGCTTTCGATTCAGCCTTACTTTCGCTGATGGAACAGAGGAACCTAGGCAAGTTGGGGGATTTTCAAAGAAGTCAGAATGTTTGAAGGAAAGGGAGCGCGTAATTGCGCAGCTTCATAATCATGAGTACGTTGCTTTCCCGAAAGCTACCGTAAAAGAATACTTGGATTTTTGGCTGTATGTCGTAATGATAAAGCAAAAAAAGATTGCTTATGGGACCTATACGGCATACAGAAACATCGTTTACAATTATTTGGTTCCGTATATGGGCAAGTCCAGATTGAGCAGTGTGAATAGAGGTATGCTTGCTAAGCTCCTAAAAACTATTGATAGCCCTTCTATAGAAAAACAGATGTTAGGCGTTATCTGGGGGGCCTTCAACTATGCTAAAGGAAAGAATTTCATTGGAATCAATCCAGCTATTGGGATTACCAGAACTTACAAAGAAGCCAAAGCTAAAAGGCCAGCTGTCGAGAAACCGCGACCATCGCTCACTCTTGAACAAGCTATTAAGTTCATGCTTGAATCTAAGGAAAAAGAGCCAGGAATCTTGCTTCCACTTTTCTTTGCGATAACTATGGGAATGCGTATCAGCGAAATAATTGCTCTAAAGTATACGGATATTGATTTTGGCACTAATGAAGCCCACATTCAAAGACAGCTAGGAAGAAAGGTCGATGAGGATGTCTCTTCTGTACAAGAAGGGATGTTGATTAAGCAGGAACTTGCGCCAAAAACGTATTCAGGGGACCGCATAACGCCCGTTCCACAGTTTGTTATAGACGAGATTATTTTGGAGCGTGAGAAGTATGAGCTGCGAAAAGGGAAAGTGATTGATTTTCAGGACCATGGATATATTTGGTGCAAGGAGAACGGAAGCCCTTTTAATAGGGGGAGTTATAAAAAGCCATTTAAGCGATTGTTGGCAGAATGCGGATTTCCGGATATGCATTGGCATGATTTACGTCATACATATGCTACAATTCTTTCAGAAAACAATTTGAGTTTAAAAGCTATCGCATCTGCTATGGGGCACAGCAAAGAAATTTTTACCGCTGACACCTATACGAACCCTCAGCAGATCATTACCGATGGACTCTCTGCCATACAACCGTTTTTGGAGGAAGTACTTCCCTCCGACGTCACGGAAACTCTTGCTATCGATTCCATAGTTTCCGAACTATTGCCAACATGATTTTCGTGTTAAGTAGTTTTGCTTGACACGATTATGTATTAGGCAAGCTATCATAGTCGGAAAAACACAAATTGTGGCCGTTAGTCGTGTAACGAGAAAAAACAGAGCTTTTCCTGTTTATAAAGTCATGATAAAATCATGAAAAAACCAGCGCCAGAGAGGAGAAAATCGTGGATTTACAAGACAAAAAAATGTCGGGATTATCGTGCAATCTGCACGATAATCCCGATAAAAAAGAAAGAAAATTAGCATTAAGCCACAAAATTTTAATGAGTGTGGAGAAGCCTGGCCGTTATGTAGGCGGTGAGGTAAATGCGGTCATGAAAGACCCCTCCAAAGTAGAAGTCCGGTTCGCTTTCTGTTTTCCCGATGTGTATGAGATTGGCATGTCCCATTTGGGCATAAAGATTCTGTACGGGGCTTTTAATCAGGTCCCGTACTTTTGGTGCGAACGGGTCTTTGCACCTTGGGTGGATATGGAGGAACAAATGGCCCAGCACCAGGTGCCTCTTTATGCACTAGAGAGCGGTGATCCTGTAAAAGACTTTGACTTTATAGGTTTTACACTGCAATATGAGCTAAGTTATACCAATGTGCTGAATATGCTGAAGCAGGCGGGCATTCCCCTGCGTAGCGTGGACAGGCCGGACTTATTTAATATTGTGGTGGGCGGTGGGCCCTGTACCTGTAATCCGGAGCCACTGGCCGACTTTTTCGACCTTTTCTTTTTGGGGGATGGCGAAGAGGTGGACCTGGAGGTGATGGAGTTGTACAGACAGTGCAAAAAGGATGGCCTTGATAAAAAAGAATTTCTCAGGCGTGCTGCACAGATTGAGGGCGTGTATGTTCCTAGCTTCTATCAAGTGGATTATCATGCAGATGGTACAGTAAAAAAATATACCCCTAGAGAAGGCGCACCGGCCAACATTCGGAAACGGGTAGTCAAGGATATGGACAACGCCTATTTCCCGAAGTCTTTTCCTGTTCCTATGATCGAAGTGGTCCATGACCGCGTTTCGGTGGAGGTCCTCCGAGGATGTATCCGAGGTTGCCGATTTTGTCAAGCTGGATTCCTTTACAGGCCGTTCCGGGAAAAGAGTATTAAGACCATTGACGCTCAGTGCTGGGATATGTGTGCTTCTACCGGTTATGATGAAATTTCTCTATCGTCCCTAAGTACCAGTGATTACAGCCACTTAAATGAACTTCTGGACTACCTGCATCGCTGGACGGAGCGGGAGAAGATCAGTTTATCATTGCCTTCACTGCGAGTGGATAATTTTTCACCTGAGCTCATGGAACGAGTGAACTCTGTGCGTAAAAGTGGGCTCACCTTTGCACCCGAAGCAGGATCCCAGAGAATGCGGGACGTAATTAATAAAAATGTAACCGAAGAAGAACTGTTGCATACAGTAAACGTGGCCTTTACCGAGGGCTGGACTCGCGTCAAGCTCTATTTTATGATTGGCCTGCCTACTGAAACGCTGGAAGATGTCCGGGCAATTGTAGACCTGGGCAAGTTGGTGGTAGACGCCTTTTTTGCCAATAAAGAAAAGCCAAAGGGCAAGGCGGTGGAAGTCTCCATTAGCGCTGCGGCCTTTGTGCCAAAGCCCTTTACACCTTTTCAGTGGTTTGGGCAGGATACCATGGAAACACTTCAAGAAAAGCAACGGGCGTTGAAAGCCGGTAATGGTTCTAAGCGGGTAAATGTCAGTTATCATGGGGCCCAGACGAGCTTTTTGGAGGCAGTCTTTGCACGAGGCGACCGGCGGCTGGGGGCTGTGCTGGAAAAAGCGGTGGAGATGGGGCTGCATTTTGACGGTTGGGATGAATGTTTTGATTTTGAAACATGGCAGAAAGCTTTCGCGGTTTGCGAACTGGACCCCGCTTTTTATGCCAACCGCCAACGAAATTTTGACGAGGTGTTTCCCTGGGACCATCTGGACTACGGCATTTGTAAAGAGTTTCTTATCGATGAGTGCAGGCGGGCATATGAGGGAAAGACCACCCCGAACTGCCGGGAAAAGTGCTCCGCCTGTGGGGCTGCATGCTTTGAGGGAGGTTTGTGCGTTGAAAAACGTGAGAGTGTGGTTTAGAAAAGCGGGCATGGCCCAGTATATTTCTCATCTAGACCTAACCCGTTGTATGGCCCGAGGCCTGAAGTTATCCGGTCTGCCAGTATGGTACACTGAGGGGTTCAATCCCCGCATTTATATGAATTTCGCTATGCCACTCTCCTTGGGGGTCAGTGGGGAGAGGGAGTTCTTGGACGTTCGCCTAACCGAAGAGGTGGACCTAGCCCAGGCCGCCTGCCGGCTGGACCAGTGCCTGCCCCAGGATATCTCTATTTTGGAGATTGCCCTGCCAGAGGCTGGCTTTGAGGAAATTGCTTTTGCAGAATATGAAATGCGGATGGAGACGGACGCTCCCCAGCTGCTGGAAGAAGGGCTAGAGCGTATTTTTGCCCGGGAAAAGATCATTGTCTCCAAATTTTCCAAAAAGGGGAATAGAGAGGTGGATATTAAGCCTCTTTTCTTTCATGTTGAGAAGAGCCGGCAGCCTGGGGCATTGGTTCTGCGGCTTCTGCTATCTTGTAGCCAACAAGGCTGCGTGAACCCCAACTTGCTGGTGGAAGCCCTAAAAATCTATGAGAACCAAGAGCCATATACAAAGATTTGCCGTAAACGGATACAAAAAAAAGATTTTTCCGATATGCGGTAAAAAATTCTTGCCTTTTACTATAAGTTGTGGTACAATAAATAAGCATTTGAGGTTCCGCGGGTTTTCTCACAGAGGCTTGCCCGTGGGGTTCATTAGCGTGGAGCGCCACGCAGGAAGCGGGCAGTCCGCTGCCAGAATGCTGGCATGAATGCCTGAATTAATAGTTTGGAGGAATATCAAATGGACGCGATCAAACTTATTTCACAGGAATCTATTAAAGCCGAGCCCCCAAAGTTTAATATTGGCGATACTATCCGAGTGGATGTAAACATTCGTGAAGGTGAGCGGGAGCGTATCCAGCAGTTTGAGGGCACTGTAATTGCCCGTAAGGGCAGTGGTGTCAGCGAGACTTTCACGGTGCGTCGTGTTTCTTATGGCGTAGGCGTCGAGAGGGTTTTTCCCTTACATTCTCCCAACGTGAAGGCTGTCCGGGTGGTCCGTCAGGGCCGTGTGCGCAGGGCAAAACTTTATTATCTGCGTGATCGCGTAGGTAAGGCAGCCAAAGTTAAGGAGCAGCTGAAGTAAAATCTATAAAAACTATGAAGAAGGGACATTTTGTCCCTTTTTCTGTTATTTAATAGGATTATTTGTAAAATCTAAAGGCAATTAATTCCTCTGCAAATTGGAGCGGCTATGATAATTCCAAAAGAAAGAAACCGCTGGTCTGTTCTGATATTAGATTTCGTGGAAGAAGTGTCTATTGCGATAATCATTTTCCTAATGCTGTGCACCTTTGTTATTCGGGTTGTGGTTGTGACAGGACCTTCTATGGAGCCCAACTACCTAGAGGGTGACCGGCTGCTAATCCTAAACAATTGGGGACAGGTGGAGCAAGGAGACGTAGTTGTGATTCTCAATGTGCTGCCGGAGCCGATCATCAAACGCGTAATTGCAAGGGAAAATCAAACAGTAGACTTTGACCCAGTAGCCCGAGCGGTGCTGATTGACGGCGTTCCTTTAAGCGATCGTTGTTTTGGAGTGGAAGAAGGCAACACTTACCTACCCTATAGCATTCTGGAATTGATGGAATTTCCGCAAACGGTTCCGAAAGGCTGTGTATTTGTTTTGGGCGATAACCGCCCAGTTTCCGAGGACAGTCGGTTCGTGGACGTAGGTATGATCGATAAACGTCATATCTTAGGTAAAGCGGTATTTCGAATTTTCCCCTCAGAACGGATTGGGCCAGCAAGATAAGCGAATTTACGATAGCTGTGCAATTTTTTAAGAAAGGAAAGGGCATTCTTATGAGTGAACAAGAAATTTATAAGCCTTCTCCGGAAGACGAAGAAAACGGACGGAGCCCTTTCAGAGTATGGGCGCTGGAATGGCTGGAGACCATTGTGGCCGCTTTTGTAATGGTGACCGTTCTATTCACCTTTGCGGCTCGAGTAATTACAGTGGACGGGGGCTCCATGGAGCCCACCTACTTTGACGGAGACCGGGTCCTTGTCACTTCTTTGGCGGGCGAGGCGCAGCAGGGCGACGTGGTAATTATTGTCCACGCGCTCCATGATACCATTATAAAACGAGTGGTTGCCACTGAAGGCCAGTGGGTCGATTTTGACCCAGAGGCTCGGGAACTATTGGTGGATGGCATCCCTTTAAAAGGAGAAGAATTCGGTATACCCAATGGGATTACTATGACAGCAGATATGCCGGATATGATGCTGACCTTTCCGCAGCAGGTACCAGAAGGCTGCGTGTTCGTATTGGGCGATAACCGAGAACATTCTACCGATAGCCGCTATTTGGCGGTGGGTATGGTAGACCGGCGGAACATTTTAGGACGGGTTGTGTTCAATCTATATCCATTCTCCAAAGCGGGCATGGTGAGATAGTGTCTTTTGGGAGAATAGATCATTCATGGGTATGTAAGAAGTTGAACTGGTTGTGTGGTACGCCAGCTGGATTATTTGGGGAGTCCCGGCCCTGGTTTTAGTTGGGACAAGCCTAGTGGGGCTACCCATGCCGCGACAGTGGGTAAGAATTTTAGGCGCGGCAGAACTGGCGGCGCTTTTCGTGTTTTCTTTTTATAATTTGAAATACAGCAGAAAATATAAGGATGGGTATGTGATGAGCGAGGTACAGTCGATACAGTGGTTTCCCGGGCATATGGCAAAAACCCGTCGGAAGATTACAGAGGATCTGAAGTTAGTTGATATTGTTATAGAGCTACTGGATGCCCGGGTACCTAAAAGCAGTTCCAACCCTGTGCTGCGGGACATTATCCGCAATAAGCCACGGGTTGTGGTGCTAAATAAAGCGGATTTGGCGGACCAAAGTCAAACTGTTCGTTGGGTTGCAAAATGTAAAGATGAAGGACTGCGGGCGATTCCGGTAGAAAGTAAAACAGGGAAGGGTTTGCCAGCGCTTTTCAGCTCTGTCCGTGAAGAACTGAAGGAGCAAATCGCAAAGTGGACGCAAAAGGGTATGATAGGTCGTCCAATACGGATTATGGTTTTAGGCGTACCCAATGTAGGAAAATCATCTATTATCAATCGAATGCTTCTGGGCGGCGGAGCAGGAAAAGCCGAAGTTCGGGATAAGCCTGGGGTGACCCGCCAGAATCGTTGGTTTACAGTGGGTAAGGGCTTTGAGATTTTGGACACGCCCGGCGTCCTGTGGCCCAAATTCGAGGATCCCGTGGTGGGTGAGCATCTGGCTTTTACCGGAGCGGTGCGGGATGAGATTTTAGATATTGAGGGCCTGACGGGCCGTTTGCTGGAACTCCTGATGGAGTTGTATCCGCAAGCGGTATCCGCTCGATATAAGTTTGATTTACCCAAGGCAACGCAGCCGGGTCATGTGTTGCTGGAGATGATTGGAAAAAAACGTGGTATGCTGGTTTCTGGTGGAGAGATCGACACCGAACGCGCGGCCATCACGGTGTTAGACGAATATCGGGGCGGAAAAATGGGGCCCATGACCTTGGAGTGGCCGTGATGGACTGGTATTTACATCAAAAAAAGGCCATGGAAAGTGGCTATCAGTTAATATGTGGTGTGGATGAAGCTGGGAGAGGGCCGTTGGCCGGCCCGGTCTGTGCTGCGGCAGTAATTTTGCCGGTAGATTGTGAAATAGAGGGCTTAAATGATTCTAAAAAGCTCAGTGAAAAGAGGCGCGAGGCTTTATTCGAAATGATTATCGAAAAGGCCATATCATATGGAATTGGATGGTCGGACCAAGAGGAAATTGACCAAGTCAACATTCTGCAAGCCACTTTTTTGGCAATGAGCCGGGCGGTCAGTCAGCTTTCACCAGCTGCGGAGTTCGCTCTGATAGACGGCAATCGTATGCCTTTCTTAAATATTCCAGGAGAGGCTATTGTAAAAGGAGATGGGCAATGTGCCTGCATTGCCGCAGCTTCTATTTTGGCCAAAGTCAGCCGGGACCGTCTACTGATAGAGATGGACCGGCAGTATCCAGAATATGGCTTTGCCCAGCATAAGGGCTATGGCACCAAGACTCATTATGCGGCAATTAAGCGGTATGGAATACTTCCTGTACACAGAAGAAGCTTTCTTAAAAAAATGGATAGTAAATAGTGTAAGCTAAAGAGCTTTACAGACTGGGGTGGTGTGATGGCAAACGCGACAGGTAAAGCAGGGGAAGAGTACACGGTACAGTGGCTAAAAAAACATGGTTATAGTATTTTAGTTCGAAATTACCACTCCCGCTTTGGAGAAATAGACATTATTGCTAGAGATGCCCAGTATATTGTATTTGTAGAGGTCAAGACTCGGAAAAGTAATACAATGGTTTCTTCTTTGGAAGCGGTTTCTCAGCGGAAGCAGCAAAAAATATTATTGACCGCTCAGCAGTATTTAGTTTGTTATCCTTCTAAACTGCAACCACGATTCGATGTAGCTGCTGTTACCTCTTTGGGGGATGAGCTTTTTGGCCTCAAATACTACTCCAACGCTTTTGGCTGTTGAAAGGAGATTGCTATGCGATACTTTGATCTGCATTGCGATACCATCCTGGGATGTTATTATGACAACGCAGAGCTGGTCAGAAATACCCTTCAGGTTGACTTGGAGCGGGGAAGGGCAATGAATACTTATGTCCAATGTTACGCGGTTTTTTTGCCGGACGATATACATGGCGAGGCGGCATTTGAGCGTTTCTGTCAGGCAGCAGACCGCTTTTCCCAGGAAATCCAAGCAAATCAAGAAAGTGTAGTTCATTATAAAAGCCCTGAGGATTTATGCTTGGCCGAGGCAGAGGGAAAGTGCTGCGCTATTTTGACCGTAGAGAACGCTTTAGCTCTAGGCGGAAAGCTGGAGAATATAAAGGAGTTGGCGCATAGAGGGGTAAAGGTATGCACCCTAACATGGAATGGAGAGAACGAACTTGGCCGTGGTGTCCGGGCTCCTGGCAACACGGGATTAACCACTTTTGGTCGGCAGGCTGTAGCAGAGCTGGAGCGCTGGGGCATTATTCCAGATGTGTCCCATGCCAGTCCAGAGCTTTTCTACGATGCAATGGATGCGGCAAAAGGGCCGTTGGTCGCCACGCACTCTAATGCAAAAACAATCTGTAACCACCCGAGAAATCTTACAGATGAGCAATTTGCTATCCTTAAAGACCGGGGCGGCTTGGTGGGGCTGAACCTATATGGCCCCTTTTTACGAGACACTGGCAAAGCAGCACTGGAAGATATTCTCTATCATGCAGAGCATTTTCTCGCTTTAGGTGGCGAAGATGTGCTGGCCTTTGGCGCAGACTGGGATGGTGGGCCAAGAGCGGACTTCCCAGTTTCTGGCATAGAAGGGATGGAGGCAGTTTACAATATGTTCCTTCGTCATAATTATGCGGAGTCACTGGTAGAGAAGCTCTTTTATGGCAATGCCGCCGAATTTTTCAAACGGCGAGATTTATTTTGACATATGGGACAATCTGCTGTATAGTTATGGTAGTGAAATAAAGTGATAGGATGATGAACATGGAATACAAGAGTACACGAAACGCCAATATACGCTTTTCAGCCTCTCAAGTGATAGCGCAGGGAATTTCAGAAGAGGGTGGGCTTTTTGTGCCAACCGCCTTGCCTGATGTGCGGGAAATGTTGCCTCGGCTGGCGAATATGGAATATCAAGAGTTAGCTATCGAAGTATTTGGTCTATTTCTCTCTGATTTTTCAAAAACAGAAATTGAAAATAGTGTGAAGAGTGCCTATAGTACTAATAAATTTGGTAGCTCAGAGCCCGTAAAGCTTGTTCCCTTGACAAAATGCGGACAGGAAAAATATCTGCTGGAGCTTTGGCACGGTCCTACCTGCGCGTTTAAAGATATGGCTCTACAGATATTGCCCTATTTTCTTACAATGTCTTTAAAAAAGTTTTCGCCAGGGAGGGAGGCGGTCATTTTAGTTGCCACTTCTGGTGATACGGGAAAAGCTGCTCTGGAAGGTTTTCGGGATGTGCCGGGTACCCGGGTGATTGTGTTTTATCCGCAAAATGGCGTTAGTCCTATGCAAAAGCGTCAAATGGCTACGCAGGAAGGAAAAAATGTAACAGTTTGTGCCATTAAGGGTAATTTTGACGACGCACAGACAGCGGTTAAGAAGATTTTTACTGATCCAGATATGAAAAAAGTGCTGGATCAACATGGAATAATGTTTTCCAGTGCAAACTCTATTAATATTGGCCGGCTGCTTCCCCAGGTGGTCTATTATTTCTATGCATACTTTAAACTCTGCCATGCGGAAAAGCTCACATTGGGTCAGCCGATGAATATAGTGGTTCCCACGGGCAATTTTGGCAATATTTTGGCAGCCTATTATGCAAAGCGGATGGGACTACCAGTAAAGAAATTTATTTGTGCTTCGAACGCAAATAAGGTATTGACAGATTTTATTCGTACTGGCGTGTATAATCGCAAACGAGAGTTTTACGCCACGGCTTCGCCATCGATGGATATTCTTATATCTAGTAATCTAGAAAGGCTTCTATACGCGCTCTCTGGCGACGATAGTATAGCCGTATCAAAATGGATGGAGCAGTTGTCGGCTACTGGCTCTTATGATGTGGGTAGTGTAGTTCGGGATAGAGTTCAAGAGCTTTTCTTCGGGGGATTCTGTGGAGACCAAGAAACAGAGGAGACGATTCGAGAGACCTGGAAAAAAGAAGGTTATCTCTGCGACACACATACAGCAGTGGCATTAAACGTTTACCAGCAGTATATGGAAGAGACTGATGACACTTCTACCCCCACGGTCGTTGCTTCTACGGCCAGTCCTTATAAGTTTGTGGACCATGTTCTGGGCGCTTTAGAGGCGACTGGAGATGCCAGTGAATTTGAAAATATCGCTCGTTTGGAAGAAATTACTGGTACGCCAGTGCCTGTCCAGCTAAAAGCGTTGAAAGACAAGCCAGTCCGCTTTACAGACCTTATTGAAAAAGACCAGGCCGCAGAGTATGTTCTAAAGGCACTGGGCAGGGGATAAGCGTATGGCGTTGTTTGTCATTTCGGACCTGCATCTGTCATTAGGGGCAGACAAACCAATGGATGTTTTTCCGGGTTGGCACGACTATGTGCACCGGCTGGAAGAAAATTGGCGGGAATTAGTATCCCCCCAGGATACAGTGGTAATTGCAGGAGATATTTCCTGGGCTATGAAGCTGGAGGACTGCGGGAAGGACTTCTCCTTTATTGAAGCGTTGCCGGGAAAAAAGCTGCTGCTAAAAGGCAACCACGACTACTGGTGGTCTACCCGGAACAAAATTGATAATTATTTAGTGGCTAATGGATTTTCTTCCATGCATATTCTTCATAACTGCGCTTATCGTGTAGGGGACCGGGCAATATGCGGCACCAGAGGTTGGCTTTATAACTCTGAGACTGAAGAGGATCGGAAGATTGTTAACCGAGAGGCTGGCCGGCTTTTGGCCTCAATCTCACAGGCTAAAGAGCTGGGGGGGCAATTAACGGCTTTTCTTCATTATCCACCGGTCTATGATGGGATGGAATGCCAGGAGTTGTTGGCTATTTTGGTAAAGAATCAGGTATCAGACTGTTATTTCGGGCATATTCATGGGCAGTACGCCGCACAGAAAGCATTGATTGGCAGCTATAAGGGAGTGAAAATGCATTTGATTTCTTGTGATTTCATCAAATTCCGCCCGGTGCTGGTTAATGGCGGGGTTCCGGGAATTTCCTAAGATAATTTACGAAAAAGGTGTAGATTCTTAGAAAGTGTTGTGCTATAATAGGCTGGATAGTGGAAATCGCGGCATTATGCCGACGGGTGCGCATAAAAGTTTATTTTGAGAGGGAAAAAGAGAAATGAATTTGAAATCATCGAACAGTGTAGAAACAAACAAGTTTGAGCTAGAACTAGAAGTGACCCCTGAAGAATTTGAAAAGGCTATCAATGAGGTTTACAAGCGGGAAAGCAGAAGAATGAACGTTCCCGGCTTTCGTAAAGGGAAAGCTCCCCGGGCATTTATTGAGAAGTACTACGGCGGGGAAGTATTCTTCCAGGCTGCGGTGGACCATCTCTATAACCCCATGATGACTAATGCTATCGATATGTCCGGCTTAGATGTGGTGGGTGTCAATGATTTCCATGTTGAAGAGATCGGCAAAGAGAAGGGGATTTTGGCTAAGCTGACTGTCACAGTACAGCCAGAAGTAAAGATTGAGGGTTATAAAGGCATTGAGGTTACCAAGGAGCCAGTGGAACCCACCGAGGCGGAGATTGATGCGGAGATTGACCGGGTACGTCAGCGCAATTCACGGGTCGTAACCGTAGAGGACCGTGCCGCCCAGGATGGGGACATTGTGGTGATTGATTTTGATGGCTATACGGATGGCAAACAGTTTGATGGCGGCAAAGCCGAAAATTTCGATTTGACATTGGGATCCGGTCAGTTTATTCCTGGGTTTGAAGAGCAGGTGGTAGGCCACAATAGTGGGGAAGAATTTGACGTAAACGTAAAGTTCCCAGAGGACTATCACGCGGAGGAACTAAAGGGAAAGGATGCCACTTTCAAAATCAAGCTGCATGAGATCAAGCACAGAGAGTTGCCGGAAGTGGACGATGAGTTTGTGAAGGACGTTAGCGAGTTCGATACAGTGGAGGACTATCGAAAGGATCTGGCTAACAATGTGCGGACCCGTAAAGAGCGTGCCAACGAAATGAATATTGAGCAGCAGTTGGTAAAGGCCGTGATTGACAAGGTAGAGGCCGAAGTGCCCGACATGATGGTAGAGCGGGAGATTGACGAGATTATCAATTCTTTCGATATGCAGCTGCGGGACCAGGGCATGAATCTGGAAACTTATTTGAAGTACACCCAGGGCACGGTGGATAGTCTACGGGATCAGTATCGAGAGCGTGCCGGCCAGCAGGTGCGAGTACGGCTGGGCTTGGCAAAAATTGCCCAGTTGGAGGAGCTGCCTGTTACCGAGGAGGATACCGAGGCAGAATACCAGAAGTTGGCCGATGCCTATGGTATGGCTCTGGAGGCTGTAAAGAATGTGGTCCGCGCTAAGGACATCAATAAGGACATTGCAAACCAAAAGGCCATGGACTTCATAAAGGAAAACGCCGTCATTACTGAGAAACAGCCTGACGCGGAAGAGAACAAGGCCTAAGTACAGAAATATTTTTCCCACTTGGAATAAAATGATAGATTTGTTTTCATAATAACTTCGTCTTGCGAAAGGAGCAATTTACCAGAATGAGTTTAGTGCCTTATGTTGTTGAACAGACCAATCGGGGTGAACGTTCCTATGATATTTTTTCCCGGTTGCTAAATGATCGGATTGTTATGTTGAACGAGGAAGTTAACAGTGCATCCGCAGGGGTGATCGTAGCCCAGCTGCTCTATCTGGAGGGACAGGATCCAGAAAAGGACATTGCTTTGTACATCAACAGCCCTGGGGGCGTTATTACAGATGGTATGGCGATTTATGATACCATGCAGTACATCAAATGTGATGTGTCTACTATATGTATTGGTATGGCAGCTAGTATGGGGGCGTTTTTGCTGGCGGCCGGAGCTAAAGGCAAGCGTTTCGCTTTACCAAACAGTGAAATTATGATTCATCAGCCCAGCGGCGGCGCCCAGGGGCAGGCAACCGACATTAGTATTCATGCCAATCATATTCTGCGTACCAAGAAAAAGTTAAATCAAATTTTGGCGGAACGTACCGGTCAGCCCTTAGAGGTAGTAGAACGGGACACAGAGCGCGATAATTTTATGACCGCTCAGGAGGCCCTGGACTATGGCCTGATTGATAGAGTGATTGAGAAACGATAAGACAAACGGAAAGGAAGTGGACGGATGGTTATGAATCATGACAATGACATCGCCTGTTCCTTCTGCGGCAAACCACAAATGATGGTCGGCAAGCTGATTGCTGGGTCTGGGGCCTATATCTGCGACTCCTGCGTGCGGCTATGTATGTCCATTATCAATGATGAGGAGCGGCTAAAGCGTGGTAAAAGCAATGAGCAAGATAGCAGCATGCTTCTGCCTAAGCCCGTGGAAATCAAACGGAAACTGGACGAATATGTTGTGGGACAGGATAATGCGAAAATTGCTCTTTCTGTTGCCGTCTACAACCATTATAAGCGAATTTATTTTTCTGGCGATGGGGTAGAGCTTGCCAAAAGTAATGTGCTTTTGCTGGGACCCACTGGTGTGGGTAAAACCTATTTGGCACAAACTCTGGCAAAGCTGCTGGACGTTCCCTTTGCTATTGCAGATGCTACCACGCTGACCGAGGCCGGTTATGTGGGCGATGATGTGGAAAATATTCTGTTGCGGCTGATTCAGGCTGCGGACTATGATATTTTCCGAGCAGAGCGGGGTATCATTTATATTGACGAGATCGATAAGATTTCAAGAAAGTCGGAGAACCAGTCCATTACCCGGGATGTAAGCGGCGAAGGGGTACAACAGGCTCTCTTGAAAATTCTGGAAGGGACCACAGCCAGTGTGCCGCCTAAGGGAGGCCGGAAGCATCCTCAGCAGGAAGCAATTAATATTGACACCACAAATATCCTATTCATCTGTGGCGGTGCTTTTGACGGTCTAGAAAAAGAAGTGCAAAAGCGACTGGCCTCCAGTTCTTTGGGGTTTGGCGGCGAGGTGTATGGCAAAAAGGAACTGGACGAACGGGACTGGATGCATGAGGTGACCCCCCATGATCTTGTGAAATATGGACTAATTCCCGAGCTAGTAGGCCGTATACCGGTTATTACCTCTTTAAACGCATTAGATGAAGAAGCTCTGGTGCGTATCTTAAAAGAACCCAAAAACTCTTTAATTAAGCAGTATCAAAAGCTCTTTGAACTGGATCGAGTTGATTTGGAATTTGCCAATGACGCCCTGGTTTCTGTGGCAAAAAAAGCCATTGAAATGAAAACCGGAGCACGAGGATTGCGTTCTATTTTGGAAGAGCTGCTGGTGCCCATTATGTATCGTGTACCCAGCGAGTACACGGTTGAAAAGGTTTTGGTGACAAAAGAAATGGTGGAATCCCGCCAGAGCCCTGAGGTTGTGTACAACAAAGATCGCAAGCCGATGAAAATTCGAATCACTGCACCTAAGCGCCGAGAGAACCGCGACTCATCGGCGTCCTAACAACCAAACAGACAGAAGGCTGCTGCCGGGACCCGGTTGCAGTCTTTCGCTGATTTTAGGAGAACATCATGGAAATATTTACTGATGAAAATATGAAGAATGATAATAATCTGGTTTTGCCCGTGCTGGCTGTACGCGGCCTGGTCTTTTTTCCTGGGATGATGCTTCAGTTCGACATCACACGGAAAAAGTCTGTGCTGGCAGCCTCGGAATCAATTGCACGAGACCGGTTAATCTTTTTGGTTTCCCAAGTTCATATGGAGGAAACTGAGCCAGTGGGCGAGGACCTGTATAAAGTGGGCGTAATTGCCCGTATTAAGCAGGTACTGCATCATTCGGAGGAAGGGGCCAAGCTTCACGTAGAAGGCCTATACCGAGGAGAAATTGTCTCTCTTGTACAAGAAGAGCCATTTTTGCTGGGGAATATTATAAGATGTCCATTACTGACATATAAAAAGTCTTATAAGTCAGAAGCGCTGGTCCGCATCATCCATGAAAAATTTGATGAGTATCTCCGGCTGTTCCGTCATGTGCCGCCAGATGTGCTATTGGGTGTGTTACAGGAAAAGGATTGTGGTCGGCTGGCGGACTACATAGCATCTAATATCTCTATAGACTTTGAGCGTAAGCAGTATATTCTGGATGAATTACGCCCCTTGAAGCGTATACAGCGCTTAATTGAAGTGTTAACTGAGGAGATTCAGATTCTACAGGTAGAGAATGAGATTAATCAGAAAGCCCAGGCGCAGATTGATGAGAATCAGCGGGAATACTTCTTAAAAGAACAGTTGCGTGCCATTACCAGCGAGCTGGGAGAGGATGACAATCCACAGCAAGAGGCTGATGAGCTGAAGGAGAAAATTACCACGCTGCACCTTCCCAAAATTTGCCACGATAAGCTTCTGAAAGAATGCGATAAACTGTACCGCATGCCCTATGGCTCTCACGAAGCCAGCGTGATACGGCTTTATCTAGATATTTGTCTGGACCTACCTTGGAATAAGGTATCGAAAGAGAAGCTAGATTTGAAACGTGCTCAAAAGGTTTTAGACCGTGACCACTACGGTATGAAAAAGGTGAAAGAGCGTTTTATTGAAATATTGGCGGTTAAAAGCCTGGCAAAAGCAAACAGCGGACAGATCATCTGCCTGGTGGGGCCTCCTGGCGTAGGAAAAACGTCGATCGCTCGGTCCATTGCGCAGGCCACAGGGCGGAAATATGTGCGGGTTTCTTTGGGCGGAGTCAGCGATGAGGCGGAGATCATGGGCCACAGGAAAACCTATGTGGGCTCTATGCCTGGACGTATTATCAATGCTGTAAAGCAGTCTGGGGTGAAAAATCCCCTATTGCTGTTGGATGAAATTGACAAACTTGGCACAAACTTCAAGGGGGACCCAGCCTCAGCCCTTTTAGAGGTGCTGGATCCAGAGCAGAATGCGGAGTTTACAGACCATTATATTGATCTGCCTTTTGATCTAAGCCAGGTATTGTTCATTACCACGGCCAATGATGCTTCCCGGATTCCCGGACCCTTATATGACCGTATGGACATCATTGAGCTAGGCAGCTATACCCTGGAAGAAAAAATGAATATCGCCACCAAACATTTGGTAAAAAAGCAGTTAGAGAAGCATGGTATCAAAGCCTCACAGCTGAAATTTTCTAAGACGGCAATCCGCTTACTGATTGATGGGTACACTCGGGAGGCCGGTGTACGTACTTTAGAGCGAATTATTGCGTCAATTTGCCGTAAAGTGGCAAAAATGATTGTTTCAGATGAGGAGTTTACCAGCTATACCGTGAAACCGGAAAAATTGGAAGAGCTGCTGGGGCCCAGAAAGTACACAAGGGATAATGCGTCCCAAGAAGATTCCATTGGTCTGGTGAACGGCTTGGCCTGGACCAGTGTGGGGGGAGAGCTTTTGCCTATTGAGGTTGCAGTCATGTCCGGCACAGGAAAGATTCAGCTTACGGGTTCTTTAGGCGATGTAATGAAAGAATCTGCCAATGCGGCAATCACATGCATCCGTACCCGCGCCAATGTACTGGGGATTTCCCCCAGATTTTACGAAAAATGTGATATTCACGTCCATGCTCCGGAAGGTGCCGTACCAAAAGATGGTCCTTCGGCAGGCATTGCGATGGCTACGGCTATCACCTCGGCCTTGTGTGGTATACCCGTACGCCATGATGTAGCCATGACAGGGGAAATCACTTTACAGGGACGTGTGCTGCCCATAGGCGGCTTAAAAGAAAAGTCTATGGCAGCGTATAAAAATGGAGTCAAAACTGTACTGATTCCGGCGGATAATGTTTCCGATCTTGCAGAAGTGGACCAGGTAGTAAAAGATCACGTAAGTTTTATACCGGTAAAACGAGTGGATATGGTTCTGGAGCATGCCTTGCAGTATATGCCAAAGCCGCTGCCACAGGAGGCTGCTCTTCTTCAGCCGGAAATCACGCCTCTGACTTACACCAGCGATAAACCGTCACAAAAAAGGAGTATCCAGTGAATTACTTAAAAGCAGAGTTTGAGTTGGCGGCAGGGACCGCTAGCCAGTTGCCGGAACCTCAGTTGCCAGAGATCGTTTTTTCCGGCCGGTCTAATGTAGGGAAGTCCTCTTTGTTGAATAAGCTGGTAAATCGTAAGGCGTTGGCTCGTACTAGCGCTACCCCGGGTAAAACGGCTACCATAAATTTTTATCGATTGGATAAATGTAGGTTCGTAGATTTACCCGGTTATGGTTATGCGAGAGTGGCAAAAAGTGAAAAAGACCGTTGGGCTAGTTTAGTCAACGGATATTTTGCGCAAGAACGGCCTGTTGCCTTGGTTCTTCAGCTGGTGGACATGCGGCACCAACCCACGGCGGATGATATGCAAATGATTGACTTTTTGTCCTCATCGGGCTATCGTTTTGCCATTGTTTGCACAAAGATGGATAAGTTGAACCAAGGACAAGCTAAAGGACAAATGCAGTTGTTTACCGATATTTTTGGCAGCCGCAGCATTACCTTTTATCCTTTTTCCGCTACAAAGGGAACGGGGGTAAGTGAAGTAAGACTTTCAATTGCAAAGTCCATTGCTCCAAAGGAGCTTGAGAATAATTCCATTCGAGGTTTGAGAATATGAAAGAGATTTTTCGATACGATGTGAACGAGGAGTGGGCCCATTCGGGAATCATTCAGGCAGGAGACTTCTGTTTTCTCAACTATTGTGCCCGTAATGTGAAGGGCACGGTAGAAGAGCAAATTAATGCTGCCTTTGATGAGATGAGGGAGAGGCTAGCGCTAGTTGGCTTGGGCTATGAAAATGTGGTACAGATGACTTGTCTCTTTAAAAATATTCGAGATATTCCAGTGATGGAAAAGGTCATTCAGGAACGTTTTCATGAAAAGTATCCTGTGCGAAAGTCCATTCAAACCGTGTTTGTGGATGTAAACCAACAATTTCAAGTGGATGCTATCGCATATTCCGCTAAGTAAAGACAAGTCATAAATAACTAATCGGGAATTAAAGCGAAAAGGAATCAAAATAATACATTTATTAGGGGATGGTTCTTATTTTTGTACCAGGTCTATCAATTAACAAGGAGGGTCATCTGTCCATCAGCGGCTGTGATACGGTGGATCTGGCCCAACAGTATGGAACGCCTTTGTATGTTGTAAGCGAAGATGAGATTCGGCGGGTATGTAAAAGCTATGTGGCCTCTTTTCAGGAGTTCTATGGAAATAACGGAAAGCCGATTTACGCCAGCAAAGCCTTTTGCTGTAAGGAGATGTGCCGTATTGTTACCAGTGAGGGCCTAGATGTGGAAGTGGTGTCAGGCGGAGAGCTTTACACTGCTTTAGAAGCTGGAGTTCCTGCGGAACACATCCATTTCCAAGGAAATAATAAGTCTTATGCCGAGTTAGAGTTTGCCGTCAGCCAGGGTGTGGGCGATATTGTAGTGGACAGCTTTTCTGAACTAGCAAAATTGGAAAAGATTGCGGAGACCCAGGGAAAGGTTGCACGAGTTTCGCTACGCATTAAGCCGGGGATTGATGCCCATACCCATGAGTTTATTCGTACTGGACAGATTGACTCAAAATTTGGTATTGATTTAGCCAGCGGAGAGGCAATAACTGTAGCCAAAAAGGCATTGGAATTTGGTAGTGTAAAGTTGATAGGTTTGCACTGCCATATTGGTTCACAAATTATGGAGACAGCCCCCTTTGTCCATGCGGCTGAGATCATGCTGGAGCTATTTTGGCAGGTTGAGCAATTGGGTTATAAGCTGGAGCATCTAAACTTAGGAGGTGGCTTTGGCATCCATTACACGGAAAATGATGGGTTTATTCCGTACCATGAGTATATGCGAGCTGTTTCTGCAAAAATTCATGAAAAGTGCCGGGAGTTGGGAATTCATTCGCCCCAAATTTATATTGAGCCAGGACGTTCTGTGGTTGGTGAAGCAGGTATTACGCTATATACTGTGGGGACCATTAAAGAAATCCCCAATGTTCGGAATTATGTGGCGATAGACGGCGGTATGTTTGAAAATCCCCGTTATGCTTTATATCAGTCAGACTATACCTGTATTCTAGCAAATAAGGCTGCCCAGCCGGCTAATTATATTGCGACTATCGCGGGGAAATGCTGCGAAAGTGGTGATTTGATTCAGGAACATACAGCTATTCAGCTGCCGGAAGAAGGAGATATTTTGGCGGTACTCTCTACAGGGGCCTATAATTATTCCATGGCGTCTAATTATAACCGGAATCTGAAGCCGGCCTGTGTCATGGTGCGTAATGGAGAAAGCCGGGTGGTGATTCAGGCAGAAACCTATGCGGACCTTGTTCGAAACGACTTATAATTGGGTCGCAAAGGGTTCTCAATGGTGCAGAAGTATGTGAAACAGGCTGATTTGGGTGTTTGTACGGAAAGGAAGTGGTTAGCTCAATGAACGAAAAGCTGCAAGACGAAAATATGGACTCACTTTTTCGAGCCATTTTATCTCTTGAAAGCGTTGAAGAATGTTATCGCTTTTTTGAGGATTTATGTACTGTGCCAGAGCTGAAAGCAATGTCGCAGCGGTTAGCAGTAGCTCAAATGTTGACAGAACGGCACGTTTACATGGATATCGTTGGAAAAACCGGCGCCTCTACTGCCACGATTAGCCGAGTAGCTAGGGCTTTGAATTATGGCAGCGATGGATATAGCATGGTTTTTGAGCGCCTAGGCAAGCAAAAAGAGAAGGATTGATTATGGCTGGTTACTCTGTATTTTCCCAATTTTATGATGAATTAACCGCTAATGCCGAGTATCCTCGTCGGGCAGCATACTTTAGGCAATTATTACAGAAGTTCGGCCATCCTTTTGGACTGACTCTGGATCTAGCCTGTGGGACCGGCTCGTTAACCTTAGAGTTGCACCGCCTAGGTATAGATGTATATGGCGTAGATGCTTCTGTAGAGATGCTGTCCATTGCCCGGGAAAAGTGCCTGGAGGCTGGCGCAGATATTTTATTTCTCCGGCAGAGGATGCAGGATCTGGATCTCTTTGGGACTGTAAATACGATTGTATGTTCCCTGGACAGTATCAACCATTTACAGGGCAAAAGAGAGGTCCAGAGGGCGTTTGAACGAGCTGCCCTTTTTTTAGAACCCGGGGGATATTTTGTCTTTGACCTGAATACACTGTATAAGCATGAAAAGATATTGGGGAATAACACTTTTATCTATGATATGGAACGGGTTTTTTGCGCTTGGCAGAATCATTTTGTTTCTAGCACCGGAAAAGTCGACATTCATTTGGATTTTTTTCAGCGGGACAAAAATTTCTACCGGCGTAGCTCGGAACACTTTTCAGAATATGCTTACCCCGTGGAGCAGGTGGTCCAATGGCTTCATACTGTTGGATTCGGCGATGTGCAAATATATGACGAGTTAAGCTTTGACCCGCCAAAGCCTCAGAGCCAACGGCTGGTCTTTGCAGCGAAAAAGCAGGAATGAGGAGCGTTTATGGATCGTATTATTCGTACTATTACGTCAGATGGTAGCTTAATTGCTTCCGCAATTGAATCTTCTGAACTGGTTTATAAAGCCCAACGGCTGCATGCGCTTACAAAGACATCCTGTGCGGCTTTAGGTCGTTTGCTCACCGGTGCCTCGTTGATGGGAGCTATGTTGAAGGAAGCAGACGCGTCGCTGACGCTGAAAATTGCTGGGGATGGTCCTTTGGGGTCCCTAATAGCTCTGGCGGACAGTTCCGGCAACGTGCGGGGCTATGTGGAGCATCCCCAGGTGGAGTTGCCTTTAAAACTCAATGGAAAACTGGATGTAGGCGGGGCGGTGGGCTGCCATGGACGTCTAGCAGTGATTCGGGACTTTCATACGGGAGAGCCGTACTGTGGCCAGGTAGAATTGGTTAGTGGAGAGATTGCGGAGGACCTGACGAACTATTATGCCGTTAGTGAACAGACACCCACAGTCTGCGCTTTGGGAGTGCTGGTAGATAAGGAGGATGGTGTCGCATTACTGGCTGGCGGGTTACTGATTCAGGCACTGCCGGGAGCAGAGGAGAGCGCTCTGACTCGCCTGGAAAAAAATGTGGCAGAATTGGACGCTGTGACCACGATGCTGGCTAAGGGGATGGGACCCGAGGAAATGTGCCAAAAGGCTTTAAAGGGCTTTCAAATCGAAAAGCTGGATGAATTTCCTGTACATTATGTGTGTACTTGTGGAAAGGAGCGCTTTACCCGTATTTTGATGACCTTACAACCAACGGATTTGCTGACCCTGCCGACCAATGAAGAAGGTATGGTAGAGACAGTCTGCCAGTACTGCAACCGCAAGTATTACTTCTCCCAAGAGGAGCTGGCTCTGCTCGCAGAAAAAAACGAAAAAAAATAAAAATATTTTCGTTTTTCCTATTGACAAATCGGGGCAAATCTTGTAAAATATAGAACGTCGCCAGGGGGCGGCGGTCCGGTAGAAGGATTGGGGGGCATAGCTCAGCTGGTTAGAGCACCTGCCTTACAAGCAGGGGGTCACAGGTTCGAGTCCTGTTGTCCCCACCATATCGGAAAGATTCTATTTGGCCCGGTAGTTCAGTTGGTTAGAACGCTAGCCTGTCACGCTAGAGGTCGACGGTTCGAACCCGTTCCGGGTCGCCAAATAGTTCCTTATTTGGAACTATATTTGCCTCTGTAGCTCAGTTGGTAGAGCAGGGGACTGAAAATCCCCGTGTCATTGGTTCGATTCCGATCGGAGGCACCATTGCGGGCGTAGCTCATCTGGTAGAGCGCCACCTTGCCAAGGTGGAGGTAGCGAGTTCGAGCCTCGTCGTCCGCTCCAGGAATGTGAAAAGACGCTTCAAAATCATGGAGCGTCTTTTCTACAAGATGGTGACATAGCCAAGTGGTAAGGCAAAGGTCTGCAAAACCTTCATTCCCCGGTTCAAATCCGGGTGTCACCTCCAATGAGCGCGATGGATATTTCATCCATTGCGCTTAATTTTTGTTTTGGTAAGGAGTGAAGAGAGATGGTGTTAGAGACAGAACGGCTGATCCTTCGGGAAATGGATGAGCAGGATTTCAACGCACTGTACCAGATATTCTCCGACCCAGAGACCATGCGGCATTATCCCAAGCCTTTTGACGAGGGAAAAGTTCGCTACTGGATCGAGTGGAACCAGGAAAACTACCGGGTCTTTGGCTTTGGCTTGTGGGCCGTGGTGCTGAAGGAGACCGGCCAGCTCATCGGCGACTGCGGAATTACCATGCAGAACATTGATGGCAAGATCAAGCCGGAAATCGGCTACCACATCCACCGGGACCACTGGCGAAAGGGCTATGCCAGCGAGGCCGCCCGAAGGTGCCGGGACTGGCTCTTTGAAAATACGCCTTTCCAAATGGTTTTTTCTTACATGAAGTACACGAATGTAGGCTCGTATTCTACCGCCGAGGCTAATGGGATGCGGTTCATAGAAGAGTATCCGAACGAAGTGGACACAATTTCAAAAGTTTACGCTATTTCCAGAGAGGACTGGAAGCGGCTGAAAGGATGTCTTTGACTTGCACACAAAAGAGAGCCTGCTGAAAGATATAAAAAATATGGAAATCCTGCCGAAGGGCGCTTTACTGATCCATTCTTCCCTAAAGGCTATCGGTCCGGTGGAGGGCGGCGCAGATACGGTTCTGGACGCCTGGTGCGAATATATGAAAGACGGTCTGCTGATTTTTCCCACCCATACCTGGCGGCAAGTCGGCAAAGAAACGCTGGTATTTGATAGCCGTAGTTTACCCTCCTGCGTGGGCATTCTGCCGGAGCTCTTCCGCCACAGGTCCGGGGTGCTCCGTTCGCTGCACCCGACCCACTCGGTGGCGGCGCTTGGGAAGGGAGCAGAAGTCTATGTGGCCGGGGAAGAGACCCGCATTACCCCCTGTCCCCGGGAGGGCTGCTGGGGCAAGCTGCTGGACCTGGATGCAGACATCCTCTTTTTAGGTTGTACTCTACGTTCCAACACCTTTCTCCATGGCGTAGAGGAGTGGGAAGGCATTCCAGATCGAATAGATCCAAAGCCGCAGCATGTTGCCATTATCGGCCCAAAAGGGGAAACGTATAAGACTGACCTGCACCGCCATCATAGTGAGGCCTGTGAGGATATTTCAGAAAACTATATCAAGATGGAGCCAGTGTTCCTAAAGCATGGAGCCATTCATTATGGTACCTTTGGAGATGCCAAATGCGTACTGGGTAATGCTCGAAAAATGCGGGATATTACTGTGGAATTGTTGAATAAAGAGCCGAACCTCTTTGTCAATGGAGAGCCGGTACCAGAAAGCTGGTATTAGAAGATGGACTGGGGGATACCGACTTTATTAGAGGCCGCCGACCCGGAAAGTGCGGCCAGCCTGTGCCGGGAACTGGGCTTTGATTTTGTGGAGTTGAGTATGGATTTGCCGGAATATCAGTCTTTTGATATTCCTTGGCTACAAAGTGTCGCAAGCAGATATCAGATCTATTATACTATTCACCTGGAAGGCTTTATGGATCTCTGTGGGTTCAATCCTAGGGTGACGGACGCCTATCTACAGACCCTGTTAGAGGTAATTGAAGTGGCCAAGCGGTTAAATGTACCAACGCTCAACATTCATCTACAGAGAGGCGATCATTTTACTTTGCCAGATAAAAAAGTGTATTTGTACGAACTCTATCTTCATCACTATTTGTCCCGACTATCTGAAGCGATTGCTCCCTGTGAAAAGGCCGCTGCTGGCGCAAAAATACAAATATGTATCGAAAATACCAATGGCTATAACCTGTCTTTTTTGCAAAAGGGGATGGCGCTTTTGCTGAAAAGTCCATTATTTGGCTTAACCTATGACATTGGCCATGATCATGGGGTGGGGGAGGTGGACAAGCCCTTTATCCTGGATCATCAAAATCGGCTTAAACATTTTCACATCCATGACGCGCTTGGTGGAAAAAGTCATCTACCCTTGGGAATTGGCGAACTAGATATTCCTTGGTATGTAGCTTTAGCAGAGAAAAATCACTGCCGGGCTGTATTGGAAGTAAAAACTGCTGCCGCTCTGGCAGACTCGGTAGAATGGCTTAAACAGCATGAACTTCTTCATAAGAAGAACCGGGGGTAAAAAATGAAAAAGAGGATAGAAGTAGTTCCATATTTGTCATTTAAAGGCGATTGTGAGGAAGCTATTCATACCTATATCGCAGCTTTTGACGGTGCGATTCATTTTATGTCCCGTTGATCTGAGGATAATTTTGACGTAACTTCGGACCTTATTGGAAAAGTAATGCATGTGGAGTTTCCCCTGGGCAGTACACACATGGCGGCGGGAGACTCCCTTGATACAGTAGGAGCAAATACGGACATAAAGCTAATGATTCATATGGACTCTCAAGAAGAAGCGTTGCTAGCAATCTCCCTACTGGCAGAAGGAGGAAGCGTACTCTCACCGCTGCGTCCACATCCAGCTCCTGATGATAGTGGATGTGGTTCCATTATTAGAGACCGTTTTGGGTTTACATGGGCCCAAATCCGGCAAAAGAACTTATATAGAATGAGCCCGTCATGGCGTTTTGTATTCTTCACCATAACGGGCTCCATAATTATTCTGATTTGCTGTGTGCTAACTTCATCGCATACCGGACCGATGCCATAGCGTCCACACCATAGAAGTCTGCGCCGATCATGTCGGCGTATTCTTGGGTTAGCACCGCACCGCCCACCATAATCTTTACCTCAGGGACTTCTTTACGAAGCAGATCGATAGTTTCTTTCATGTGTGCCACTGTAGTAGTCATTAAGGCGCTGAGCCCCACAAGCCCAGCGTTATTTTTCTTTACAGCCTCTACAACCGCTTCCGGGGAGACATCCTTGCCGAGGTCAACGACAGCAAAGTTATAGTTTTCCAGCAGGACTTTCACAATATTCTTGCCAATATCATGTACATCCCCTTTTACGGTAGCGATTACAATGGTTAAGCTGCTCTGTTCAGAGGCCTGTCCCGACATGTGGGATTTGAGCACTTCAAAAGCTGCTTTGGCCGCATCTGCACTCATTAAGAGCTGGGGCAAAAATAGGGTCTTAGCCTCAAATTGCTGACCAACAGCGTCTAGGGCTGGGACAATTTCTTGATTAATGATTTCTAAACCACTGGCAGTCTTTACAGCTTCAGCTGCTTGCTGGGCTGCGGCCTCCTTTAAGCCTTTTTCAATGGTCTGCCGCAGAGTCATTTGCCTAATGGTTCCAGTCTTAACTGAAGGAGCCTCAACTTCAGCATAAGCTTCAATATAAGCCATACAATTTTCATCCTGGCCAGACAATGCGCAGAAGGAGCGATAGGCTTGCATCATCTGATGAGAGATTGGGTTCATAATGGCAGCGTCCAGACCGGACTGCAGAGCCATCAAAAAGAATGCTGAGGTAACACTTTCTCTTTGCGGTAACCCAAAGGAGACATTCGACACCCCCAAAGAAGTGTATACCCCCAATTCTTGACGAATTCTTCGAAGAGCATCCAGAGTAACTAGGGCTGCATCTTTTCCTGTGCTGACAGCCATGGTCAGAGGATCAATGATTATATCACTTTTAGAAATACCATATTTTGCAGCGGTTTCTACAATTTTTGCCGCCGCGTTCACTCGACCCTGCGTAGTATCTGGAATGCCGTTTTCCGTAATCGTCAGCCCAATTACCACACCCCCGTACTTCTGAACCAAGGGAAAAATTGCCGCCATGGATTCTTCTTTGGCTGTAACGGAATTGACCAGTGCCTTACCATTGTAGAGGCGCATGGCTTTTTCCATGGTAATAGGATCAGAAGTGTCGATTTGCAGTGGAAGAGGGGAGATAGACTGTAATTCACCAACTATGCGGCACATCATAGCTGGTTCGTCAATTTCAGGCAGTCCTACATTTACATCTAAGATATGAGCCCCCGCATCCTGCTGAGCAATTCCCTCCCGCAAGATATAGGGAAGATCGTTTTCTCGGAGGGCCTGCTTAAACCGCGACTTCCCTGTAGGGTTAATTCTTTCTCCAATAATGACCGGACTTTTCCCAAATTCTACTGCACACATTCCAGAGGCTACTACTGTGGGCCGTATCTGGGGCAGAGGTGTGCAGGGCAAACCTTTACATAGCGCCACCATTTGGCGAATATGCTCAGGTGTGGTACCACAGCACCCTCCAATAACCCAGGCGCCGGCATGAACGATCTGTTCCATAAGCTGTGAGAATTCTAGTGGACCGACATCAAAACAGGTCTGACCATCCCGCTCTTTGGGCAAGCCTGCATTGGGGTTAATTACCAACGGCAATGTAGTATAGTTACGGAGGGTATCAATTAATCCCAGCATTTGCTTTGGGCCCAGTCCGCAGTTTAGACCAATGGCGTCGGCACCAAGACCTTCTAAAATAGAGGCCATTGCTGGCAAGTCTCCACCAGTAAGCAGCTTTCCATCTGCATCAACCGTCATGGTAACGAACACAGGGAGTGAAGTGCTTTCCTTTACAGCTAAAAGAGCAGCTTTTGCTTCGTAAAGATCATTCATGGTTTCAATCAGAACACAATCGACGCCAGCAGCGGCGCCGGCTCTTGCAATTCGCCCAAACGCAGCCACTGCAGTCTCAAATTCCAAATCTCCCATGGGCGCCAACAATTTGCCACTAGGACCAATGTCCAAAGCAACCATGCCATGACCAGCTTGTTCCACAGCTTTTTGGGCCAAGCACACCGCAGCTGAAATCACTTGCTCTAAGTCAATAGCGTTTTCAGCGCATTTGAAAGGATTTGCACCAAAAGTATTTGCACACAGAATGTCAGCGCCTGCGTCTAAATAGGCTTTGTGAATATGCAGAATTTTTTCTGGATGGCTTAAATTCCAAAGCTCTGGAGCTTGGCCGGGAAGAAGTCCACTTTCTTGCAAAACCGTCCCCATTGCGCCGTCAAAGAAAAGCGGTCTTTTGCCAAGTTCCTTTAAAATATCAGCCATTGTAAATATCATCCTTTCTAAATGGGCAGTTTTTTGCAGTACAGGTCATACACTTATTAATATGGCAAAGGGAAGGATCGCTGGACAGCCCAATTACAGCGGTTATAGATTTAAAGGGGACCATAAGAAAAGATTCTGTTAGCGAAACACCGAGCTTTTTGGGGATTTCTAATGCATCAAACAGGAAGCGCTGATAACTTAAAGAAAAATCTCCATAACCTGGACTATACCGAGGGCGTAAATACTGCTCATGGGCTGTAGCATAGATTTCTAGATCCTTTTGGGCATTGTCAGCGCAAAATTCGGTATAAGCTGCCGAAACCGCTTGAATGACAGGTAGCATAGGCGTTTCTGTAATGGTATATCGCTTTACCAGTATATCCACCCCTGGCCCAAGAGTACTGGCAAAAAGGAATCCTTCGAAGCAACTTTGCAGGTGCATGGCTAGGTCGCGACTTTGTATAAGAGTCCCTGCCAAAACGACCTGGCCCTTTTCTTTATCTACATCTACAGTGACCCGGCTATAAACATGCTTTGGTCTGGAAGCATTGATTATTTCCTCTTCGGCTCGATCAATGAGAGTCCCCAAAGCCGCCTCGCCGCCTGGAGCATTCATATAGCGCAAAATTTCTTTTCTATTCAACATAAGACCCTCACCGAAGAATATGACTCAAATTACTGAGAATTTTTTCCGCAGTTTTTGGACGATTCATCGTATATAGGTGAATATAACGTACACCATTAGCAATTAGATCCACGATTTGGTCCGTAGCATAAGCAATACCAGCCTGCTCCATAGCCTGAGGATCTCCCGAGAACCGATCCGCAATGGCCAAAAAACGGGGGGGCATGGTAGCACCTGAAAGTTCACAGGAGCGTTTTACCTGCCGGGCATTAATGATGGGCATAATACCCGGAATAATCGGTACGTTGATACCAGCTGATAAAGTCCGATATAGAAAATTATAATAGATGTTATTGTCAAAAAACATCTGTGTGGTCAAAAAGTCACAGCCGGCGTCTACTTTCTCCTTTAGATAGGAAATATCATCTGCCTTGTGCTCACATTCTACATGGCCTTCTGGGTAACAAGCGCCACCTACACAGAAGTCTCCGCTGGCATGAATCTCCTGAATTAGGTTAATCGCATGGCGGTAGTCGCCCTCTCGTGTAAAGTTCATTGGCTTGTCACCCCGCAGCGCCATAATATTTTCGATACCACTTTCCCTTAATCCGGCTAGTTGTTTGCTAATCTCATCCTTTGTTGCTCCAATACAAGTTAGATGGGCTAGGGCTGTGGTATGACGATTGTTTTGAACATAGGAAGCCACCTCCACAGTCTTTTTGGAGGAGCTGCCGCCGGCACCATAGGTAACACTGATGAAGTCCGCGCCCATCGCGCTGATCTTATCGACCACTTGAAATACTTCCTCAAAACTGCCCTCTTTTTTGGGAGGGAATATTTCACAAGAAAATACAATGTCTTTTGCTTTTAATAATTCGCTGATTCTCATTCTGACCCATTCCTTTATTAAGTATTTATTCTATTTCATTATACCACGAAAGGAAGAATTTGAAAAGAGAATACTTCATTTTCCAAAAGCATAGCTATTTCTAGGAGGTAATGTCTATGAGAAGGAAAATCATGTTTTTAGTATTATTCTCTACATCTATAGCCCTTTTCACATTACAGACCATACAAGCGTTCGGGATTGTGGCATTTCATGCGGATTTCTTTAAGAAAAAGGGTATTATTGTTGTTGACGCCGGACACGGTGGTGAGGATGGAGGAGCAATAGCTGTAAATGGTGTATTGGAAAAAGACATCAATTTGGCCATCGCTTTGGAATTAGAAAAAGACTTGAAGCAGAATAATTTTGAGGTAATAATGGTCCGAAATAGCGATGTTTCTGTGGGAGATTCATCTTTGGGTACCGTGTCGGAAAGAAAGCGTTCTGACACCCGGGCCAGGCTACGCCTAGTGGAGGAAACAGGGGAGTGTATCCTTATTAGCATCCACCAAAATCACTTCTCAGAGGAAAAGTACAGTGGAGCCCAAGTTTTTTACTCCGCCAATCGAGAAGAAAGTGCCAGCCTGGCAGAATCCGTTCGGCAGAATATTGTTGGCTCTTTGCAGCCGGATAATAAACGCGAGAATAAACTGGCTGGCAGCAATATATACCTTATGAATAACTGTCAAGTCCCAGCGATATTGGTCGAATGTGGATTTCTCTCCAATTATGCGGAAACAGAAAAGCTGTGTACTGAAAGCTATCAGAAGGATATGGCTGCGGCCATTTACAATGGGTTGATTGATTATTTGCAGGAAAATATGAATGAGTCATCCATGCAGGCGCAATAGATTTATTAAAGTAGAAGGATCCCAATAGCTTTCCCTTGGCAAGAGAACAAAAATGTGATATACTATATGCAAAAAGAAAGCCGCTGTGCCTATCAAGTTTAGCGGCTTCACGGACCGTATTTAGGGGAGGCGTATCTATGGCTGGGAAAATCAAGTTGATGTTTCAGTGTACACAGTGTGGATATGAAGCTGCCAAGTGGGCTGGTAAATGTCCAGGGTGCGGCCAGTGGAACACAATGGTGGAAACAGCAAAAGAGTCTGTAGCGCCTTCGCGGACTGCGGCCATCCGCGGAACAGGGGGGATGGCCAAACCAACGCCCATCAATGAAATCAGTACTACAGAGGAACATCGATATCACACGGGGCTTTCTGAATTGGACCGGGTGTTAGGGGGAGGAATTGTCAAGGGCTCCTTGGTACTCATCAGCGGCGACCCAGGTATTGGCAAGTCTACTATTTTGTTGCAGATCTGTGAGTTTTTAGGTCGTACCCTACAAATTCTTTATGTATCTGGAGAGGAATCTGCCCGGCAGATTAAGCTGCGGGCTTCTCGGCTAGGTGTACAAAGTGTTAATTTAAAAATACTTACCGAAACAGATGTGCAATATGTGGTAGAGCAAATCCGTTCGGAAAAACCGGACCTGGTGATGATCGACTCAATTCAAACGATGAATCATACGGATCTGACATCTTCGCCTGGCAGCGTGACCCAGGTACGGGAGTGTACGAATTCCATGATGCGTTGTGCTAAGGCACTGGACATTCCTATTATTGTGGTGGGCCATGTAAATAAGGACGGGGCCATTGCCGGCCCAAAGGTACTGGAACATATTGTGGACGCAGTGTTATTATTCGAGGGCGACCGGCAAATGACCTACCGCATATTGCGGGCTGTAAAAAACCGGTATGGTTCTACCAATGAAATCGGGGTGTTTGATATGGGGGAACACGGCCTGCGGCAGGTGGAAAATCCCTCTCTTGCGATGCTCTCTGGACGGCCAAAAGATGCTTCTGGAACCTGTGTGACAGCTGTAATGGAGGGGTCAAGGCCTTTGCTAGCTGAAATTCAGGGCTTGGCCACCACATCTGGTTTTGGCACACCCCGTCGCATGGCCACTGGATTTGATTATAACCGTATGGCTCTGATTTTGGCTGTACTGGAAAAGCGCGCGGGGTACTATTTTTCTAATCTGGACGCTTATATCAATGTGGTGGGTGGGCTACGGCTGGACGAGCCTGCTGTGGACCTGGCTGTGGCTATTGCCCTGATCTCCAGTTTGAAGGATGTGCCTATTCGAGAGGACACGGTCGTGTTTGGCGAGATTGGCTTGACTGGTGAACTGCGAAGCATTAGCCGCAGCGACCTTCGCATTACAGAGGCAGCCCGGTTAGGCTTTTCCCAATGCATTTTGCCTTACCACGGCCTGAAAAGCTTGGCGGGAAAAACCTTTGAGGGGGTAAAGGTCATCGGTGCGAAGAATATCCGTCAAGCCTTTGAAGCTGCTACATGAAACCAACCAGACTACCGGAAACATTTGCACAAATAGTGCTAGTCTCGGGGAAGTATCCTGAGTGGACTCGTGCACTAAAGGAGAGGGGCTTTCATGTAATAGTTACGAAGCATGACAGCCGTTTGCCAGAACCGGTGAGCTGGCACCCGGACATGCAAGTTTGTCTGCTGGATGGACAAATCTTTGTTCTAAAGGGGAGTCCATTAAAGAAATCCTTCGCAAAACAGGGGCTTTGTATAAGGGAGACTGCCGCTGCGCCAGAGAATGGCTATCCAAGAGACGTGCTTTGCAACGCTTTGGCCTGGGATAAGTTCCTTTTGTGCAACGTAAGCACCCTAGATATGGCAATCCGCGAACATAGCCAGCGGCTTGGGTTTCAATCAATACCGGTCAAACAAGGATACGCAGCTTGTTCTACCGCTTTGGTTGACAGTCGTTCCGCTATTACCGCAGATCAGGGGGTAGCTAAAGCTTTAGCACGTGTTGGAATGCAAGTACTACAAATAACGCCTGGTTTCATAAGGCTGCCTGGGTATGATACCGGCCTGTTTGGAGGCTGCTGTGGCTTACTGGCACCAGACCTTATGGTTTTTGCAGGAAGTCTCTCCAACCATCCGGATGGCAAGAAGATTCAAAATTTTTTAGCGAAACGTGGTATACGTGCTTTAGAATTGATGAAAGGGCCACTAACCGACGTGGGTGGGTTGTTGGTCCTATCTTGAAATTTTGTTCGATGATCGGAGGCAGGAATGATGAATCCCTGGGAGCAAATGCCACTATATATCTATGAGGCCCATATGAGTTTAGCACAGGTTGCACAACTGCAAGCTTTGAACTGTATTATGAAAAACCAATGGCGGGCCAGCCCGAGTGCAGTTAGCGCAGCGGTATTTGGAATTGCTGGAGGAAACGGTTTAGAACACTGCGGCAATAAGCTGCAAACTATTTATGGCTTTGATGTTAATCAAGAGTATTTACAGGCTTGTGCGCAAAGATTCAGATCAGTTTTAGGGGAACGCTTACAGCTACAGCAGGTAGACCTAACAGAACAAAGTTCTAAATTGCCGGTAGTGGACTTGGTAATAGCCGATTTAGTCATTGAGTATATTGGTATAAAAACTTTTTGTGCCCACGTAGCAATGATAAAAGCTAAATATGTCAGCTGTGTGATACAGCGACAGTTGGAACCGACATCGTTTGTTTCAGCTTCGCCTTATCAGGAACAGTTCCAGGCCGTGAGTCAACTGCACCGGGATGTGGAGCCGCACTGTCTGCAAAAAGAGATGCTCCAGTATGGTTATGTGTTGGTACTGAGAGAGATTAGCAATTTGCCAAACGATAAGCAGCTTCTGCGGCTTGACTTTGAAAAAGCACTTTCAGTGGTTGGGGAATAAACGATATACGAAATTGTACTAAATGAATATTTTGTATAATTGAGGGGAGTTAAAAACCTAAAATGGCCTTTTCCATTAAAAATGAGATGTCCAACATCGTTCAACAGTATGCTATGTATTTGCGGAATATTAAAGGCCTGTCTGCTAAAACCGTAGACAGCTACTGTATGGATCTACGTACGTTTTTTCGGTTTATGAAGCAACACCGTGACTTGGTTTCGCTGGACAAGCCAGTGGAAGAAATTTCTGTTCAGGATGTAGACTTGGATTTTATCCGTAGTATCAGTACATACGACATCTTTGAGTTTATGAACTATGTAGCAGATGAACGAAATAATATCAGTTCCACCCGTCAACGCAAGTCCTCGGCACTGAAGTCGTTCTTTAAATATCTCACCATTCATGAAAACTTGCTGACAGACAACCCTACGGATAATCTAACACCCCCTAAAGCCAAAAAAGCTTTGCCCCACTTCCTTTCTCTCGAACAAAGTATCGAACTACTAAATGTAGTGGATGGACCTGACCAGGAACGAGACCGCTGTATGATTACGCTCTTCCTCAACTGTGGAATGCGCCTTTCAGAATTAGTAGGTATTAATCTGAATGATGTGCTGAGAAACAACGATACGCTGCGGATTTTAGGAAAAGGCAACAAAGAGCGTATTGTCTACCTAAACCAAGCCTGTATTGATGCGATTGACAGTTATTTGGCTGTGCGTCCCCGAGATGGCGTGATTGATCGGAACGCTCTGTTTTTAAGTAGTAGAAAACAGCGAATCAGCCCTAAGACGGTACAGTATATTGTTAAAAAGAATTTAGAAAAAATAGGCCTTGGAGGTCCAGGCTATTCCGTGCACAAGCTTCGCCACACTGCCGCAACCCTGATGTATCGTTACGGAGATGTGGATATTCGAGTACTACAGGATATTCTAGGTCATGAGAATTTGGGTACTACGGAGATATACACCCATACCTCCAGCGAACAGATGGAGGCTGCTGTAAATGCGAATCCCCTAGCTAAGATGACGCCGCGAAAGAAAAGTCCGCCTCATCGAAAAGAAGATTTCCAGGACAAGGATGATGAGAGCTAGATTCATACTCTGTTGATGTAAAACAGACTCCAGGAATATAACTGTTCAATAATTTTGCGTTCCGACAGATCCTTCATTTAGGATAGAAGCCCATAAAAAAGCAAGCCGTAGCGAAAAAATCGCTTTATGGCTTGCTTTTTTATGGGACTGTCTTTTCCTTTTAGATGCCAGATAAGTTTACGTTTGTTCTCGCTCTTGTTCGCCTTTTTTAAGTTCAGACTTTTTCACTAGCTTTCCATTAATATACACATATTTATCCTCCCCATCCTCTTCTTCCTCTTCCGGAATCTGGGCAAACAGACCGGAGAACTCTTCCTCAGCAGACTCCTTGTTTGCTTGCTCTATCCCCTGTTCTTTCTCTTCCTGCATCTTGTTATAGGGTTGAATCAGGTAACGGTCAATGACTGGATAAACCGTAAAATTGATTAAATAAGAGATAAAAGAAAACAGTATTAGGATAGTTAGAAGCAATAATACCAACAAAGTGATGTTCATAAGGGGGACACAGAACAGAAGAATCAGTAAACCGGCCAATATAGCAGTTAGCAGAATATTCCTTCCAAATCCCGCCACAGTAAAGATCAGAGCATTTTTATAGGCATGTGTGAATTTCAAGTCAAAGGTGATAAACATAACCGGTAGATAGTATTGGGCAAACAGAAATACCACAGCAACGATCACGCACATCCAGCAAGGAATATAGTACAGCCATTCGGAAGCAGCCATATTAAAATAGTACATTACTGAGAAGCCCAGAATGACGTACATCAAGTAGCAAATTAAGCCGTTCAGGAGGAAGTATTTCCAGTTGCCCTTTACAGCATCCCAAAAGTCAGACCAGATGAAAGCGTGCTCTTCTCTGGAAAAATTTCGGGTGATGAAAGTCAGCCCAGCAGTAAAGGGAGACAACAAAACCAGAGGAGCTGGTACTATAAAGGTGACCCAGCCATCCAGTTGAAGGCTGCCAATAAAGATAATAAAATGCGTAGGCGATAAAAATACCAGAAACATAAGAAAAGCAGTAGCAATAGTGGGAAGAAGAAAGATAAGATTCACCTGTACCAGCTTAGAAAATTTTCTAAGCAGGATCTCAAAGAACTGTACCGGTGCTGCCTTAGGCGGATCGTCTTTATTGACGCCCGGACCAGGTTTGTCATAATTTCCGAAGAGACCTAGAAAAGCCAAAAAACCAACTCCCTAATATGAATTATTTGTTTGCTCATCCCAATTTTGCCTTAGGATGGCAGTCCTGATACACCTGGCGGACATGGTTGTCCAACAGCTGCACATATACCTGGGTGGAAGAAATGTCCGCATGGCCCATCATGGTCTGGATGTCTTTGACCGAGGCGCCGTTTTCTAACAAATGTAGGGCAAAAGAATGGCGTATCGTATGTGGTGTGATTTCCTTCATAATGCCAGCCTCTACGGCATAGCTCTTCACAATTTTCCAAAACCCTTGGCGGGTTAGCCGACCACCATTTAAGTTTACGAACAGCGCTCCGTCATCCGCTCCAGCAATGAGCCCGCGCATACGATATATATAATCAGAAACAGCAACCACTGCCGATGGATAGACAGGGATAGAGCGGACCCCCTTATTCCCCCGGCAATAGAGAACGCCAGAACGTAAGTTAATGTCGTTTATATCCAAATTGATCAACTCAGACGCCCGAATTCCCGTAGCATATAACAGCTCCAGCATGGCTTTATCCCGACATCCTTTGGGCTCTGTAATATCTGGCTGTGAGAGCAATTGTTCGATCTCCTCCCCCTGCAATACTTGGGGGAGCTTTTTTTCTGCCTTGCTTAACTTGATACCTTTGGCCGGATTTTGGTCTAGTAGTCCCTTATAAATCAAGAATTTATAAAAGCAGCGCACAGAGGCCAGATTACGGGAAATGGTAGTAGGGGAACGGTTCATATCCTGTAGGCGATCTACATAACCTTGAATATCCCGCTCATCAGCCTGTTCAGGGGTAATGTCAATCTCAGAAAGATACGCCAGGTAATTCAAAGTGTCCCGCAGATAGGATTGCCTAGTATTTGCGGAATTCGCCTTTTGCTCAGCCAAAAATTCACTGAACATAGAATAGTAATCGTGCATTTTCCTATCACCCTCTCAAAATAATACCGCAGACAGTAAAGCCAAAAGGCTTCCTACCAGTGAAATAGCAACCGCAAAGCATAGAAGAGTCAAAAAATCCTTTAAGTACCTATAGAAATCTAAGCTTTCGTTGGAAGATGAGAATCCAGCTTTTGCTAAACTCTTGGAGAACTCAAAAGCTCGGCTCCCAAGAAACAAATGCAGCAAACCTAGCGCCGATGCTGTAGGCAAATATCCTAATGCCGAGCGAATCAGTCCCATAGCACTGTCATTTATCAAAAAGGACAGTACGCCAATACCCACCACCACGCCTTTCAAAAACAAACATAAAGGCACTCCAACTGCTCCAAAAGCCGTAACACCCAATAGAAACAAAATTAGAAGAGAAGTTAAAGCATTTAGTAAAATTGTTGAAAAACTAGAAAAGAAATCCGAGGTCAAAACGGAAGCTCCAGAAATGTGTAAAGGTAATTCACTAGACACCCCGGACGCTTCTATCCAAGAAACAACTGCAGAACCAAATAAAACTCCAGCAGTAAAAGTAACACACAAGGGCAAAAAAATTCGTTTAGCTGAAAAGCGTTGTAGAAACGGAATGTCAAACAAGGGCTCGTCTTTTTTCATAGTATACCATCCTTTTGATTGAGGATCGTGTCCCCTACTAGTAGCATAACTATGAATAAAGAGAACTGGCTATTCTCGTTTCCGCAAAAAGCTGAATAGAAATACAAAGTTTATTTGCAACCAAGGTTGTCATTTTTCTTTCTTGTTGCTAGATAGGACCTAACTTTTTATAAATGCGCTCAATAGAACTCTTAACATCATCTCTTTTACTCCGCATCCCAAGATATGGTGAACATCGCGAACCTGATCCTGTAGATATTGGGAGTGTAGAAGTGGATCAAACCTTGGAATTGCTGGGTTTCCACACGCGATAAAGGAAAATGTTGAAAACGCATTGGCTTTTACAGAGAGCAACTGGGAGTCATTTCCTGTGTTTAATACTATAATACATTTCGATGGATTTTGCAAGAGCCAAAAATGAATATTTCCCCCTTTTTATGGGTAACCACAACATATTATGTCAATAAAATTATGTAAACCAATGTATAATGCAAGGGGTGAGTTATGGCGACGACCCAAATATGGTGCGTATAAAAATACAGCGCCCTAAACTCTGTGTTTGACAGACGCCTCTCCCCTGTTCTCGCGGTTAAAATTACAAAAAGCTATCAGAGATCTCTCTGGGAAAAATCTAAAAAAACCACAAGAGGTTTCAATACATCCGATTTGTGGGGGACCGCCTGTGTTTTTGAGCGCTTGTGCATTTTGATGTCAAGTGGTTTTGCTTTAAACCTCCAGAGGTGCTTCCTTTTGCGCTATCAGCGAAACACACAATTGTAAAGGGAAGCACTTGTAGCACTCTCCTTCCCTACTTCAATAAAAAATGTAGGTAGTTGCTGCCAGAACTCAACTACCTACAGTTTATAAGTGTTTTCTAATTTTTCAAACTCTAATATATTTACCTACTGTTTGAATTTTAGATTTAGATTATAAAATTTCACCATTGACCGTATAGGTTAACGGGGTATCATTATAAGGTTTAAAAAACAGATCCCATTTCAGTCCCCTATTGGGGGCATACTCTCCTTCTATTTCAGCATCACAGACAAACAACTCGCCATCTAGCTCAATCTCGGACCATCCATGCACCGTCCAATCCTGAAAGTCGTTGTAGAACTGTCCGGATATTCCTCGTGCCTGATACCCTAACTTTCGGGCTAACATGGTCACTAGTCCCGCATAGTTGTAGCAGTTCCCTTTTCCCGTTGTAAGAAGATCCAGCGCGAATTCAGCTTCCCATGCATCACTCCCCTCTTCTACCATCTCTGTTGGCCAGTACCTAAAATTATCACATACATAAAGATATAGAATTCTAAAATTTATTTTCTGACCCCAACGCTCTATTGTTTTTTGATTCACTAGTGTCGTTAGCTGTTCATCTAGTTCTATATTTCCTGTAGTATACTGACCGTTACTGTTAAAATCCAAAACACCTACTGAAGCATCACGTATGTATTCTCCACCTTCATCAACACAATAAAGCTCTCCGGACACGTTATAAAAGCCTGGTGTTCTTTGGGCCGAAGGACATTGAAAGTTGAGCCATAACTCATACTCTCCCTCTAGTTCATACTCGTGGTATAATGCCGCTTCCATAAGGTCATAATAAGCCCAGTGACTGGGCTGAAGATCAATTAGAAAGGGAAAACCAGTATCTGCCGCCGATTCCGGACTCGGTTGGCGTCCCGTAGCCCGGTTTACCAGTGTGGCAGCCTCTGCACGTGTGATATTATCTTGAGGACGAAAATTATTTTCTTCTCCACAAGAGAACCACCCCAGCGCAATTCCGGTAGAAATTTCTGAAAACGCCCAGTGGTCCTCTGGTACATCGCTATAGCGAATTTCAGTATCTTGGGGCGCAAAGAAGCGGCTGATTAAGACCGTGAACTCGCTTCTTGTCACCAAGCGATCCCCTTCAAAGCGAGTCCCGAATATTTCTAAAACGCCCATGCTGCCCATAGACTCGGCAAAAGGTCTATACCAAGCATCTTCGGGAATATCTACATAGAATCCATCTTTTCCAGCAGCTGGATTATCTAATATCTGATAGAGAAGGTAGGCTGTTTCGGCACGGGTAAGAGCAGCATTGGGACGTATCAAATCATTTTCATATATTAAATATGGCGCATGCACATCGCTTTTGAAACGAGCCCTTATGGGCGCTGTAGCTTTCTCTTCTTCCCCCAAATTGGTCCCCATGTCGAATACCACATCTTCCGATTCTCCCGTATTTGAGACTTCGGTATAACAAGATGTCAATAAAGCGCAGATCACAAAACAAAAAAATGCAACGATAACTTTTTTCACAGACCAGTTTTCCCCCAAAAATTCGACCTTTTAGGATAATATTAGCACGGACCACAAGAAATGTCAATCTAGTAGTTTACTCAAACTATATATTGTATCAAAACAATAAGGACCAGCATGGGAACATAACCATGCTGGTCCTTATTTATGCGAAAACAAATTTATTTATTCAAGCCTTCGTACACAGCCACTGCGCAGGCTACTGTAGCACCCACCATGGGGTTGTTGCCCATACCCATCAGGCCCATCATCTCTACATGGGCAGGCACTGAGGAAGATCCAGCAAACTGGGCATCACCATGCATACGTCCCATAGAGTCGGTCAGACCATAAGAAGCCGGACCGGCTGCCATATTGTCTGGATGCAGGGTACGGCCAGTACCGCCGCCGGAAGCTACGGAGAAGTATTTCTTATCATTCTCCAAAGCCCATTTCTTGTATGTACCGGCCACCAAATGCTGGAAGCGGGTGGGGTTCGTAGAGTTGCCAGTAATAGAGACATCCACGCCTTCGTGCTTCATGATAGCTACGCCTTCCAGAACATCGTTGGCACCGTAGCACTTAACAGCCGCGCGCTCACCGTCAGAGAAAGGCTTTGTCTCTTCCACCTTTAGCTCACCAGTGAAGAAATCATAATCAGTTTTTACATAGGTAAAGCCGTTAATACGAGAAATAATGTAAGCAGCATCTTTACCCAGACCATTTAGGATGATGCGCAGGGGCTCTTTACGAGCACGGTTAGCAGTTTTTGCAATGCCGATAGCTCCTTCTGCCGCAGCAAAGGACTCATGTCCAGCCAGAAATGCGAAGCACTTGGTCTCGTCGCGAAGCAGCATAGCACCTAGGTTACCATGACCCAAGCCTACATTACGCTGTTCCGCCACAGATCCAGGAATGCAGAACGCCTCTAGACCAACGCCAATAGCCTCGGCGGCCTCGGCAGCGGTTTTCACGCCCTTCTTGATGGCTATGGCGCAACCCAAGGTGTAGGCCCAGCCAGCATTCTCAAAAGCGATGGGCTGCACGCCTTTTACAATGTCATAGGGATCGAAGCCCTTCTCGTTGCAGAGAGCGCGGGCTTCCTCAAGACTGCCCAGGCCATACTCTGCGAGGCACTTCTCAATTTTGGGCATCCTTCTTTCTTTGCCTTCAAACATGACTTCGTTAGCCATTTAGTTGTCCTCCTATTTGAATTAAGTATGGTTTGGATTATTCTTCTCTGGGGTCGATATATTTAGCGGCTCCGTCAAACCGGCCATACTGGCCGATGTTTTTCTTATAAGCTTCGTCAGGGGAAACACCATGGCGGATGTCCTCCAGCATTTTGCCCAGACGTACAAACTGGTAGCCGATAACCTCGCCCTCTTCGTCCAGCGCCATCTTGATCACATAGCCTTCAGCCATTTCCATGTAACGAACGCCTTTGGCCCCTGTAGAGAACATAGTGCCTACCTGAGAACGCAGACCCTTGCCTAGATCCTCCAAGCCAGCGCCAATGGGCAAACCATCTTCAGAAAATGCGGTTTGACTGCGGCCATAGGCCAGTTGTTTAAAGATCTCGCGCATCGCTACATTGATAGCGTCGCACACTAGATCGGTGTTTAGGCATTCCAGCAGAGTCTTTCCAGGAAGGATTTCCGCGGCCATCGCGGCAGAGTGGGTCATGCCAGAACAGCCCAGGGTCTCTACTAGAGCTTCCTGAACAATGCCCTCTTTTACATTGAGCGTTAATTTACAGGCACCCTGCTGGGGAGCGCACCAGCCAATACCATGGGAAAGACCGGAGATGTCCTTAATCTCGTAGGCCTTCACCCATCTACCCTCTTCGGGAATGGGCGCGGGGCCGTGGTGAGGGCCCTTTTTTACCGTGCACATATTTTCCACTTCATGGGAATAGTTCATATTGGTACTCCTTTCGGTTTCATAGTGTTTTTGGTGCGGCCTGGTGACCTAAAAGGAGGCCAGGCACCGCCCAAAATACCCATCTATATACATTATAATATTAACGATGTCCATATTCAAGGCTTTTGACAAATTTTTTATGGAGAGCCGGTTAATTGGGGAAAGAAGGCGTTATGCTTTCCCAACCTATCAACCCTTCTTCATAAAAGAGAAAGAGCTTAACATATGTTAAGCTCTTTCTCTTTACACACAGTTCTATTTCAAAATAATCTGTAGGCATATCCTAAAACTAACCCCGATCTGCCAATAATTTTTCTGTAGCAGCCAACTTTATAGACACACATAACACTTTCATAGCTTGGGCCAACTCAGACTCTGGCGGGAACGACGGAGCGATGCGGATATTACTGTCATTAGGATCAGCCCCATACGGGAAAGTCGCTCCCGCGTCAGTTAGCACGACCCCAGCTTCTTTACATAGCTCTACCACTCGTTTGGCACATCCATTCATTACATCCAAATTGACAAAATATCCTCCGTGAGGGTCGCTCCACCGGGCAATGTCCAGATCACCCAACTCTTGCTTCAGGGCTTCCCGGACAATCTTAAACTTGGGCTCCAGAATCTTTCGATGACCTTTCATCAAGTTCCGTACTCCATTGGCGTCATGTAAAAACAATACATGCCGTAGCTGGTTTAGTTTATCCGATCCAATAGTCTGTACAGTAGTACGGGTCTTTAAATCAGCGATATTTCGTTTACTAGCTGCCAGTGCCGCTACACCAGCGCCCGGAAAAGAAATTTTAGAGGTGGATGCAAAAATAAGCACCTGATCCTCTGTCCCCTCTTTTAAACATTCCTCATAGATATTCAGCAAATGGTCAGGCTCGTCTGTTAAATCATGGACACAGTATGCGTCATCCCACATAATACGGAAGTCTTTGGCGGCAGGGCGCAGCCGGGCAAAGCGGCGTACAGTTTCATCTGAATAGGTAACGCCTGTGGGATTAGAGTACTTGGGCACACACCAGCATCCTTTCACACTCTCATCACGCACCAAGCGCTCAATCAGGTCCATATCCGGTCCAGTCTTTAACATGGGTACGGGAATCATTTTAATGCCAAAATATTCCGTTACGGCAAAATGCCGGTCATACCCCGGAACTGGGCATAAGAATTTTACATCTTTCTGCTTACACCAAGGATCCCATCCACCATAACCATGGGTATAGCCCTGGGAAATACAGTCAAACATCATTTGTAAGCTAGAATTATTGCCCAAAATAATCCCATCGGTAGGAACTCCCAACAACTCACTGAAGATGCTTCGCATCTCCGGTAGGCCGTTCCAAACGCCGTAGTTCCGACAGTCGTCTCCGTTAGAGTTGGCGAACTCACATCTTGCGTGTAATGCCTCCAATACTCCTAAGGCTAGGTCTAGCTGCTCTACACAAGGTTTGCCTCGAGCCATGTTTAGATTTAGACTCTGGGCCTTATACTGCCTATAGGTCTCAGCAGAGCTTTGATAGAGGGCTTTTATCTCGCTGTTGCTCATGGAAGTTAATTTCATTCTTAATCTCTCCTATGAATGAATTTGCCATTACTTTTTTCATTTTTTTGCCACAATACTACCCATTTTAATATATCTGCCTTAAAAATGCAAGTTTATTTTGACTTTCCTGCATTTTTTATGTTTTACACGATTATCTCATGTCTTTTTTCTATTTTCTGTACAACCTTTCAACTAGAACTATCTTCCCCAAAATTCCACTATTTTTTGCAGTTTTAAGGGCTAGCACTCCGTACTTAAATGTGATATAATATGTGCGTAAACCGTTTGTCAAATGACGAATTTTTCGGCTTGAACATTTGGTTCGGACGAATTTTAGGAAGGCAGGTAAAATTATGGGTGGATTTTTTGGGGTTGCCTCAAAGGAAGATTGTGTTTTCGATTTGTTCTTTGGAACAGATTATCATTCTCATCTAGGTACACGTAGAGCTGGCATGGCTGTGTATCATAAGGACCGGGGGTTTGATCGGGCAATTCACAATATAGAGAATTCCCCTTTTCGTACGAAATTCGACAAGGATGTTTCCACCATGCAGGGACAGCTGGGAATTGGCTGTATATCAGATTACGAGCCTCAGCCGTTGATTGTGCGTTCCCATCATGGGGCCTACGCTATTGTAACCGTAGGGAAAATCAATAATACAGAGCAGATCGTCACGGACCTTTTTTCCTCTGGCCACTCCCATTTTATGGAAATGAGCGGCGGCGATGTGAATGCCACCGAGCTGGTTGCCGCACTGATTAACCAAAAGGACAATTTAATTGACGGTATCAAATATGCTCAGGAGGCTATCGATGGTTCTATGACCCTTTTGTTGCTGACTTCAAAAGGGATTCTTGCCGCCCGGGACAAGCTAGGCCGCACACCGATTTCCATTGGACAAAAAGACGGAGCGTATTGTGTCTCCTTTGAAAGCTTTGCATATTTAAATTTGGGTTATACGTCTTACCGGGAGCTAGGTCCTGGTGAAGTGGCCGCTGTGACCCCCGAAGGAATACAGACGCTGGCCACCCCCGGCAAAGATATGAAAATTTGTTCTTTTCTCTGGGTATACTACGGCTATCCTACCTCTTCATACGAAGGAGTCAGCGTAGAAGAGATGCGTTATCGCTGCGGTGCCATCTTAGCCAGCAGAGATGATTTTGCCCCGGAAACCCGGCCAGACAATGTGGCTGGCGTACCCGATTCCGGTACCGCTCATGCTGTGGGCTATGCTAATGCCTCTGGTATCCCCTTTTCCCGGCCGTTTATTAAATATACCCCCACCTGGCCCCGGTCTTTTATGCCCACCATTCAGAGCCAGCGGGATCTTATTGCCCACATGAAATTGATTCCGGTCCATGGGCTGATTGAGGGCCGCAGCTTGTTGTTGATCGACGACTCCATTGTACGGGGCACCCAACTGCGGGAGACCACGGATTTTCTCTATCGAAGTGGTGCAAAAGAGGTCCATGTGCGTCCGGCCTGTCCTCCGCCTCTTTACGGCTGTAAATACCTGAACTTTTCCCGTTCCGCCTCTCTCGACGATTTGATCTCCCGCCGGGTGATTGCCGAACTGGAGGGTACCAACCAGCCGGAAGACATCCACCGGTACGCCGACCCGGAAACCGAAGAGTACCAGACTATGGTGGACGTCATTGGCAAAAAGCTGAACTTCACCTCCCTGCGCTACCATCGGCTGGATGACATGGTGGAGTCGGTGGGCATTCCAAAATGCAGGCTCTGCACCTACTGCTGGGATGGAAAAGAGTAGGCCCGTGAAAACCCTGATTCTCAACGGCTCTACCAAAAAAAACGGCGATACCCATGCGCTGGTGGATGCTTTCACCGGGGCGCTTGAGGGTGAGGTCCGGTCCATCACTTATTTTGACCATATCACCCCCTACCTGGACTGCCGCCGCTGCTGGAAAAGGCCGACTGCTCTATGGACGATAAAATGCAGGAGATCTATCCCTTTCTTGCGCAGTGTGACCATGTTTTACTGGCCTCCCCCATCTGTTTTTCGTCTCTAAGCGGGCCACTGCTGAATGTGGCCCGCCGGGTGCAGACCTATTTTGCGGGGCGCTTTTTTCGCGGCGAGCCGGAGCTTCTCAAACAGAAAAACGGTGTTCTCCTGCTGGCAGGTGCCGAGCCGGGCACAGAGCGGAAACTGCTGGAAACGGCCCGTATCATTATGAAGCATATAAACGCTGGACTTTCGTCGCGGCCATTTGCTCCATGCCTACCAATAAAGTGTCGGCCAAGAAAGATGAAGAGGCTCTTCGCGCCGCGAGAGACGCTGCCAAAACGCGAAACCAGCTTTATCATAAGATATAAAAAAATGCCCTCGGGAATGCCGGGGGCATTTTTTTATATAAGATCACTTACAGAATCATTTTTGAGCAAAGGAATGCCTTCAGGCGCAAAGCGATACTCTGTACTGCAAGATCTTGAGGCTTTGAATCTGGTCTAATGTCTCTGTCAGGTCAGAACGGTTACCACTGGACGGCGTAACCCTTTTTACGGCATCTATCTCGCAAGGGTTTAATGTTTATTCTATGATTGTAAAATGCTTCTCACCCAAAATAATGGCCTGTTCATTGCCCAAGTGGACCAGTTTGTCCCAGTCCAAGGGATACTTCCCCGGATTTTCGCAGTTTTCGCAATGGACATGCAGCGGGCATGACAGCAGGCCAAGATTGTCCGGCAGTGAAGCGGAAAAAATGATGCTGCCCGCACTTACGCCCAGAACGACCCCGCCTCTATTGATAAAGGCCAGCAGCTGTCGCCGGAAGCTCTGCTCATTGATGCGCCTGAGCAAATACTCTGTGTTGCCACCACAAAGGTACACTACGTCGGCCTCAATTTCCCCGGTCAAGGGCGTATGCAGATCGTTGACAAAAATATTTTTCCGCTGAATACCACACATAAGAAGATCATTCAAGCACTTAGGCAATACCTCAATGGCGTCTGGGTCCACCGCCGCTGTGGGAATGAACATAGCGGTTACCGCCTCCATTGGCTTGGGAAGCATGGAGAGAAATTGTTTTTCTATGGCTGGAGTTTCCAGTCCACAGGAGGTCAACAGTACATTCACGAAAAAAGCCTCGCTTTCTCTGGTGGTTTCCTGTTCATTATAGCAGGCCCACACCCAAAAAGCAAGGCTTTTATCGAACAAAACTTCTGTTTCAAAACTCCGCCACACCGGTAGTACGCGGGAAAGGCAACACATCCCGGATATTGGCAATGCCCGTTAGGTACATCACCAGCCGTTCAAAGCCAATGCCAAAGCCTGAGTGAGTACAGCCGCCAAAGCGCCGCAGGTCCAGATACCACCAGTAGTCCTCTTCTGTCAGGCCCAATTCTCGGATACGCTCTACTAGCACATCATAACGTTCCTCGCGCTGGCTAGCACCTACTAGCTCACCAATGCCTGGCACCAACAGGTCGGTGGCTGCCACGGTCTTGCCATCATCGTTCAAACGCATATAAAAAGCTTTGATCTCCTTGGGGTAGTCAGTGACGAATACCGGCTTGCCAAAGTGCTTTTCAGTCAGGAACTTCTCGTGCTCGGTTTGCAGATCTGCTCCCCATCTGACTTTATACTCAAACTCGTCGTTGTGTGCCTCCAGAATCTTCACTGCATCTGTGTAGCTCACCCGTACAAAGTCAGAGGAAACCACGTGCTCCAGGCGATCCAACAAGCCCTTGTCTACAAACTGATTGCAAAAAGCCAAGTCTTGGGGGCAGGCCGCTAACACATAATTTACCACATATTTGATGGTACTTTCGATGATGTCCATATCGTCATGCAGATCCGCAAAGGCGATTTCCGGCTCAATCATCCAGAACTCCGCTGCATGGCGCTGGGTGTAAGAGCGCTCTGCCCGGAAAGTGGGCCCAAAGGTGTACACCTTGCCAAAGGCCAGGGCCATGCATTCGGCCTCCAGCTGGCCAGAAACCGTCAGCGACGTGGGTTTCTGGAAAAAGTCCTCTTTATAGTCAATGCCGTCATCCTCTGTTTTAGGCAGGTCGTCCAGGTTCAGGGTGGTCACCTGGAACATCTCCCCCGCTCCCTCACAGTCACTTCCAGTAATGATAGGCGTATGAGCATAGATAAACCCGTTTTCCTGAAAAAATTTGTGGATGCCAAAGGCCGCTGCGGAACGCACCCGGAAAGCCGCGCTGAACAGATTGGTGCGGGGCCGCAGATGGGCGATGGTACGCAGGTACTCCACTGTATGGCGTTTTTTCTGCAAAGGGTACTCCGGCGCGGAGGGCCCCTCTACCTGAACTTGGGTGGCATGGATCTCAAAAGGCTGTTTTGCCTCTGGGGTTGCCAACAATTCGCCAGTGACAATCAGAGAGACACCCACATTTTGGGAAGCAATCTCTTTGAAGTTGTCAATTTTTCCCTCCTCAAAAACCACCTGTACTCCTTTAAAGGAGGTGCCATCGTTCAAGTCAATAAATCCCAGAGTCTTGGAATCACGAATGGAACGCGCCCAGCCGCATACGGTAACAGGTTTTCCCGCGTAAGCGTCTAAATCCTTATAAAATGCCGCAATATCATGATGCTTCATGCCAGAAACTCCTTTTATTAATTTCGTTATAAAATTACTCTAATACAATCTGCCAATCTCTTTCCGGATTCTCTCGATTGTAAGACAACTCGCTAAGTTCCTCTTCAAAGAAAATCCGAAAGGTCTCTTCCATGCCGCTGGATAAATTCATACTGGACAAATCAAAACGATTTATCCAGAAAACCTCCCCTTCTTCTGAAGACCTTAGTTCTCCAGAGAACGTATCGCATTTATATAGAAAGACAATGTATCGTCCCCCATCGTCCTCCATCCAGTTTTTGATACCGCATAGCCGCGGGTGAATTAGGGTTAGACCAGTTTCTTCTTGAATCTCTCGAATCACTGACTGGGTGATGGTTTCCCCCGGCTCCACATGTCCGCCTGGAAAGGTTACCCCCGGCCAGCCGTGCTCCGGCCGGCGGCGCTGCACCAACACTTCGCTGCCGCGATAAACCATGCACATGTTAGTCAGTTCCGCCTCAGTCTTTCTGGACATTCCCATTTGCGCCTCCATTCTTTAATCTGTTACCGGCCAAGCTTCCTCAAGGCGATCAACCCCAAAAGCAAGGTGACACCCATCATAACGATGACGCCGAATATAAACCCGTTGATAGTATCCTCTATAGCCCCGAAATCTTTGTCGTTCACTTCGGCGCGTATCGTATAAAGCGGGCTCAGCGCGCAAAGGCAGCAGGATAGGAATCCACTTCCCACCAGAAAGGCTTTCGGCTTCCGCCGCTTTACAAAAACTGCCGCGGCCTCAAGGCCCCAGGCGAGAAGCCCAAGCAACAGGATAACATAAATCATCCAGATACCCTCTCCATGCAAAACAAAAAAATAAGAGCGCCGGAAAAGCTCCGACGCTCTCTTAGTTGGCGGAGAGGATGCGACTCGAACGCACAATGCCTTGCGGCACACCACATTTCCAATGTGGCTCCTTACCAATTAGAATACCTCTCCGTATCCCGGCTTATGTATTATACCGGATTCTTTGTAAAAAATCAAGGGGTTTGAGAAAAAAATTTCCTAATGGTGAAATACCATAAAAAAGTCCTCAAAAAAATGCAATCTATATTTGAATATTTTTCCCCAGTTTGGTATAATGAAATCAGAATTTGTTTTGGGAGGGATTTCCTGTGAACAAAAAAGGTGCCACGAACCAAGCGGCGGTAATCGAAATTGGCTCTAATAATATAAAAATGCGGGTATCTCAGCTAGTAAAGGGAAAAATCCACACTTTAGACTATCTAAAATATCCCGTGCGGCTCGACCATGATGTGTTTGAAACTGGTACAGTAAGTTTTGAGAGCCTGCGCCAGCTTTCCTCTGCCTTGGGCAAGTTTTCCGAGGCACTTTTGTCCTATAATATAGAAAAGCCCCGGGTGGTATCCTGTACCGCTCTTTTGGAAGCCAGAAACCGCGCTCTGGTGGTGGACCAGCTGAAGGTCCGCAATAATCTGGACGTGAATATTCTGGACAGCAGCCAGGAAAAAGCCTATATTTTTTCTGAAATCGAAAACCATCTTGAGTCAGAGGAATCTATAAAGCAGGGATATTCACTGCTAGGGCATATTGGCTCCGGCAGTATCGGCCTGACAGTGTTTGATGGGGAAAAAGCCGTATACTTTCAGAACATCCCCATGGGTGCGCTGAAACTGCACGACGTACTGGGTAATTTGCGCCGCCAAGCTGAAGACTTTCACTGCATCCTGGAAGAATACATGGATACGGTCTTAAACCGCATGAACCTTTCTGGATTCCAGGTACAAAATCTGGTTCTGACTGGTTCGCAGATTGATTTGATTGCTAAGCTATGCGATAGCAAAAAACTCGGGTCGGTCCACCACATTGATTCTGAAAAACTGAAAACTCTTTATGATTTTGTCCGGCCTATGACGGCTGAAGGAATTGCTTTACACTATGGGATCACTGAGCACCAGGCTGCGCTATTATACACTGCCTTGTTTATCTATTGCGGCATGCTGCGCTTCTGTCCCCAGGCCAAAGAGCTTTTAGCCCCGTCGGTTGATCTTTCGGGGGCTATTCTACGACATATGCTTATCTCTAAGGCCGATGTAGAATGGGCCTCTTATCTGCGAAAAAACGCGATTTCCTGTGCGCAAACCGCTGCCCAATCATTCCACTGTGACTTGGCACATAGCCGGCTGATTGGAGAGTATGCCTGTAAGCTCTTTGATAAGATGAAGAAAGTCCACGGTCTGGATCCTTCTAAGCGGTTGATTTTGGAGTTAGCCGCCATTTTACACAGCTGTGGCAGTTTTATCAGCGTCCGCCAACACAACCGATGCACCTTTGACATTATCCGGGGCATGGATTTGTTCGGCCTCTCTGAGGAGCAAGTATTGGAGGTGGCCCTGGTGGCTGGCAGTATTACCGAGGCGGCCTCTGTCCAAGGGGTTCTTGAGTTGGCCTCCTTTTCTCCAAAGGAGCGGCTGGTGGTCTCCAAGCTTTCCGCTATTTTCCGGCTGGCTAACGCTATGGACAAGTCCCACCAGGAAAAGCTTCGTAATGTGAAGATCAGTCTAGATGACGACCGAGTACTGATCCGGGCTGAGTCCTCCTTTAATACCCTGCTGGAGCGATGGGATTTTGAAGAATCAGCCAAGTATTTTAAAGATGTGTTCGGGCTTTTCCCCGAGCTGGCAATAAAATTTGATATGATGTGAGGTGTGCGCTGTGGCAGAGAAAAAAATGCCCTACTATAACAGAGAACTAAGCTGGATGGACTTTAATGCCCGTGTGCTGGAAGAAGCCACAAAAAAGGAAAATCCTCTCATGGAGCGTTTGCGCTTTTTGGCCATTACTGGCTCCAACCTAGACGAATTTTTTATGGTGCGGGTGGCCGGAGTTAAGGCCCAAGTGAACTCTGGCTACAAGGCAAAAGACAAATTCGACTTGGCTCCCGAGGACCTTCTGAAAGAGCTGGAAGAAAAGACCCACCATTTTATGGAGCGCCAATATTCTTGTCTGCACCGCTCCATTGTGCCTGCTTTGGACCGAGCTGGTATCCGGTTTTTGTCATTTATCAACATGGACCAAGAACAGAAAGCTTATGCCGAGCATTATTTTAAGTATGTGCTCTTCCCTGTATTAACGCCTCTGGCTGTGGACGGCAGCCGCCCCTTTCCACAGTTGTCCAATAAGTCTTTAAATCTGGCTGTGCTGCTAAAAAGCAAAGAAGAGAAGGAGAAGAATTTTGCCATTGTACAAGTTCCCTCCATCCTCCCTCGTTTCCTGGAACTCCCCAGTAAAGAGGGACGGGCTTTTGTTCTGTTAGAAGATATTATCGCCGCCAATCTAGAAGAACTTTTTGAGCTGCATCATATTGAGGCTGTGTGTCCCTTTAGGGTGACCAGGGACTCTGACCTGGAGATCGACGAAGAGGCCGAAGACTTTATGAACGAGGTAAAAAAGTCCATCAAGCGCAGAAAGCGCGGACGTCCCGTGCGGCTGGAACTATTGCAAAAATGCGACAAGGACCTGCGGGGCTTTTTGATCGACATGCTGAAAATGAAGAAGAATGAGATCTACCAGCTGCCCGGCCCTCTGGACCTAACCTTCTTCGCTAAATTTGCTGGGATTAAGGGTTGTGAAGCGCTATGCTTCAAACCCATTATCCCAGTGGCGCCAGCCGATTTTTGGGGTTATACCGATATTTTTGAGGCCATTCGAGAGAAAGACCGCATGGTACACCACCCGTATGAAAGCTTTGACTGTGTAGTAAAATTCATTGAACAGGCGGCCGAGGATGAGGACGTACTGGCCATCAAGCAAACCCTGTACCGGGTCAGCGGCAACTCCCCCATTATTGCCGCCCTGATACGGGCTGCGGAAAATGGCAAGCAGGTTACTGTTTTGGTGGAGTTAAAGGCCCGGTTTGATGAAGAGAACAACATTAACTGGGCCCAGAAGCTGGAAAAGGCAGGATGCCATGTGATTTATGGACTGCATGGGCTAAAAACCCACTGCAAAATTGCCTTGGTAGTCCGCCGGGAGGAGGACGGTATTCGCCGATACCTGCATCTGGGAACGGGTAACTATAATGACTCCACCGCAAAAATCTACACAGATGTGGGCCTGTTCACCTGCAACAGCCAGTACGGGGCGGACGCCTCTTCCCTATTCAATGTCATTACCGGTTATTCTCGTCCACCGGAATACCACCACTTTGCTGTAGCTCCTCATGGCCTGCGTAGCTTTTTTGAGCGGCGCATCTGTTTGGAAACCGAAAACGCCCGTAAGGGCCTGCCCTGCGGCATTACCGCTAAGGTAAACTCTCTGGTAGACCCTGAAATTATTTCTCTTTTATATGAGGCCAGTCAGGCCGGGGTGCCGGTACGGCTGGTGGTCCGGGGCATTTGTTGTCTGGTCCCAGGGTTGGAAGGCATCAGCGACCATATTGAGGTAATCAGTATTGTAGGCCAGCTGCTAGAACACAGCCGGATATTCCGTTTTGAAAATGCTGGCGACCCCAAAATTTATATGGGCAGCGCAGACTGGATGCCCCGCAACCTGGACCGCCGGGTAGAACTGGTGTTTCCCATTGAGGACGTGGATCTAAAACAGCGGGCGTTCGAGATTTTGGAAACGCTGCTAAGCGACAACACAAACGCCCGGGTTATGCAGCCGGATATGTCCTACCAACATGTAAATCGTCGCGGTAAGAGCACTTTTAGTAGCCAACAGGAATTTTATCGCCATGCGCAAGAGCGTTTAAAGGGACTTCAGCATGTGGAGAGCGACAGCCCATTGATCCCCATTCACTCGGCTGAGGACGCAGGGCAATAAAACCAAGGAGCCAGTTGAAAAGGCATATTGAAAAGGAAGCTTATCTTCTGGATTGGAAACGCCGCTGTTGGCAAAATGACAGTGGGACAGGAATTTGATGAAGCTGACCGGCCTGCGCCTTTTCCACAACCCTATGACCATCGAGCCGGTGCTGGAGATTTTTGGCCAGTTTCACGCTAGGGCCATCACCCGATGCCGGGAGGTCATCTTTGAGGAATTCGCCCGCTCGGACCAGTACGGTATGATTTTCACCTATATGTGGGCCTTTGACCAGCGGTCCGACTGGGACGTGAAAAGCATCTTTGCCCCCTACGGCACGGAATTCTATTATGTGGAGCTGGTGGCCTCCCAGCGGGTCCGGCTGGAGCGCAACGCCACAGAGAACCGGCTGCAGAACAAGGCGTCGGGACATAGCGTGGTCCAACCAGAGGCTTTTGCAAGACGATGCCAGCTACCGCCTGGAGAGCCGGGAGGGTGAGATTCCTTTTTCAAATTACATGAAAATCGACAATTCCCAGCTTCCGGTGGATGCGGTAGCCAGGAAGATCAAAGAGCGGTTTTTGCTGTGACCGCGTGATTCTTTTACAGAGTATTTTTAATCAATCATTACCAGGAGGTTTTTTATGAAACGAGTAGGAATTCTTACCAGCGGCGGCGACTGTCAGGGCTTGAATGCGGCCATTCGGGGCGTGGCCAAAGGACTGTATGAGGAGTTCGGCAAGGACGTGGAGATCTACGGCATCAAGGATGGCTACAAGGGACTGATTTTCGGCGAGTACAAGCTGATGAAGCCTTCGGACTTTTCCGGCATTCTCACCTTGGGCGGCACTCTACTAGGCACTTCCCGCCAGCCCTTTAAGACCATCCGGGTCATTGACGAAAACAGCGTGGATAAGGTAGCGGCCATGAAAGACCACTACAAAAAAATGAAGCTGGACTGCCTGGTGATTCTGGGCGGCAATGGTACCCAGAAAACCGCCAACCTGCTGCGGGAGGAAGGGCTAAACGTGATTCATCTGCCCAAGACCATCGATAACGACATCTGGGGCACTGACATTACCTTTGGATTCCATAGCGCGGTGGAAATTGCCACGGACGTTATCGACTGTATCCATACCACCGCCACCTCTCACGGGCGCATCTTTATTGTAGAGGTCATGGGCCACAAGGTGGGCTGGCTGACCCTGTCCGCGGGCATTGCTGGCGGCGCGGACGTGATCTTGCTGCCCGAGATTCCCTACGACATCAACAAGGTGGCCAAGACCTTGAATAACCGCATTGACAGCGGCAAAAAGTTCTCCATATTGGCTGTGGCCGAGGGCGCTATTTCTAAGCAGGAGGCCGCGCTCTCCAAGAAGGAGCTAAAGAAAGTCAGGGCCGAACAGAAATATCCCTCCATTGTCTACCGCATCGCCGAGGAACTAGGAGACAAAATTGACAATGAGATTCGCGTCTGTGTGCCCGGCCACTTCCAGCGGGGCGGCAGCCCCTGCGCCTACGACCGGGTACTATGCACCCGCCTGGGCGCTACTGCGGCCCGGTTCATTAAGGAAAAGACTTTCGGCGTGATGGTTGGCATGGTAGGCGGCGTCACAGTACCGGTGCCCCTGGCCGACGTGGCCGGAAAGCTGAAGTCGGTGCCTATAGATTGTGACGAGGTCAAAGCGGCCCGGCAGATCGGCATCAGCTTCGGCGACTAGTAGGAGAATGTTATGGCTTTTTGGGAAAAAATGGAATTCATTCCATTCCCCAATGTTCGTATTGTTGGGCACGAAGTGACATGCTCTCTTGACCCGATAAGGAAAAATTCGGTTCCAGCTCTTTGAAATTGGCATGCTAAAGCAGTTTGCCCTTAGCTCTGGAGAGCTGCACCATTGGCTGGAGCTCTGAGGTGTACCCGGACGATCTGTTATATTCAGCCGTGCAAGGAAAACTAATTTTCAGGAGGTTTCTCTCATGGACTATCGTATCATTTCCCTGCCTTCCTTTACCGCTGTGACTTCCGGCCCGGACCCGGACATGGACTTTTCTCCCCAGGGCCGGCTGGGAAAATTCAACGCTTATTTCAGTGCCATCACCCCCTCCCCCAGAGATGCTTTTATGCCCCGGGACTTCCTATTCTTTAACGCTGGGGCCGGTGGGCTGGAATGGTGGTGGGCCCTTGAGGAGGGAATGCCAGACGGCGGCTTTCCAAAGGTCTTCTTTGAGGGCGGTATTTATTTGACCTATACCTACCGGGACCATGACCAGGAGGAGAATAACCGGCTTTACCAAGAGGCCGTGGCTTTTGTCAACAGCAGCGCGGTTTTCCAGCTGGACGAGCGGCCCGGGCACTACTCCATGGGGCATATTATCACGCCCCCGCAGGTCATTCCGGCCCAGGGCTTCGCCCTGATGGAGTGCTTCGTGCCCATCAGACTAAAGCAGGACTGCAATCTATAAATCTGTAGCCCCAACCAATTTTATAATATATCATGCATCAAGAAAGGAAAATCATTATGAAATTCTCAGTTAGCCTTTACAGCTTTTTCCCGGCCTTGCAAAAAGGTGAACTTACGCTGCTAGAATGTGTGGCCAAGGCCAAGGAACTGGGCTTTGATGCCGTGGAGGCCGTAGACTTTGTGTTTATGTGTTCTCCAGAAGAAATGCCCCAAAAGGCCCGAGAGCTGAAAGCCGAGGCCGACCGGCAAGGCCTGGCCATCTCCTCCTTCGCGGTGGGCGCGGACCTGCTTAACGGCATCAACGGCAGCGGTGGCGGCAAGGCGGAGATTGAGCGGGTTAAGTCCATGGTGGACATTGCCGCGATTTTAGGTGCGCCCCGTATGCGCCACGACATCACCTCTGGCAAAAAAGGCGCTCCTTGCAGCTACGCCTCCCTGGTGCCGGAGCTGGCCCAGGCGGCACGAGAGATCACCGAGTACGCCGCTGGCAAGGGGATTATGACCATGACCGAGAACCACGGCTACTTCTCTCAGGATTCCCAGCGGGTGGAGATGCTATATAACGCCGTGAACCACCCCAACTTTGCCCTGCTGTGCGACATGGGCAACTTTATGTGCGCCGACGAGGACCCCGCCCTGGCGGTGGCCCGGGTAGCCCCCTATGTAAAGTACGTCCATGCCAAGGACTTTATTTGGAAGAGTTATAAAGACGCCAACCCCGGCGAGGGAGCCATTCCCACCCGGTCCGGCAACTATCTGCGGGGCACTGTCATTGGCCACGGGAATGTGCCGGTAAAGCAGTGCCTGCATATCTTGAAAGCGGCGGGGTACGATGACACCGTGGCCATCGAGTTTGAAGGCCTGGAGCCCTGTGTGGAGGCCGTACGCATCGGGCTGGCCAACCTAAAGCGTTACTGGGAAGAAGCCTAACGCAGAAAGGATGCTTTAATGTTAAAATTTGCCACCATTGGTTCCGGCTGGATTACCGATGAATATATCCACGGAGCAAAAGATAGCGGCCTATGGGAGCTGGCCGCCGTCTATTCCCGAGACCCCGCCCGGGGGCGGGAATACGCCCAAAAGCATGGGGCCAAGCTGGTCTTTACCGATTTGCGGGAGCTGGCCCAATCGCCAGAGATAGACGCGGTCTATGTGGCCAGCCCCAACGCGGCCCACTATGAGCAGTGCAAAGCCCTGCTGTTGGGCGGTAAGCATGTGGTCTGCGAAAAGCCCCTTTGCGCTCAGGCCTGTAAAGTTAAAGAACTGGTAAAACTTTCAGAGGAAAAGGGCCTGGTTTTTCTGGAAGCCATCATGTTTCTGCACCAACCCCAGCTGAAAAAATTGGAGAACGCCATGAGCCAGATTGGCAATATCACCATGGCGAAGTTCGACTTCTGCCAGCGTTCTTCCAAGCTGGACGCTTACCAAAGAGGCGAACTGCCTAATATCTTTAATCCCCAGATGGAAACCGGTGCTTTAATGGACCTGGGCGTTTACTGCGTCTACCCGGTTCTGCACCTGTTTGGGCCGCCTGTTAGCTATCGGGTGGAGCGCACTCTGCTGGAAAGCGGCGCCGATGCCAACGGCGCGCTGATCCTGACCTACCCGAACGGGCTGGTCACCCTGACCTATTCCAAAATTAGTCAGGCCGGGGCCAACTCAGATATTCAAGGCGACCGGGGAACCATCACCATCGACTCCATCTCCAAACTAAACGGCATGGCCCTGCACCGCCGGGACGGTACGGTGGAGCTGCTGCACGGCGAGGACGAGAAATATAAGCTGATGGGCAACGAGGCTAGGGACTTCTACCGCTACATCACTCAGCCGGAGGCCAGCCGCCAAGAGTACGCCAACTGCTCTCAGATGAGCGTGAAGGTGGCTGAATTCCTGGAGGATGTGCGTCGGCGGTCGGGGATCTCCTTCCCTGGCGACCAAGAGGCGTAAATAGCGGCCGAACCGCTTATCGAGACGAACGCTTTTCGCGCTCATAAAAAAGGATCCCACGGGGTCCTTTTTCTTTTTGTCGCACCGCACAAATAAAATACGCGGCGGTGCCGATGGATTATGGCGCGTGTTTGCTCTTAGACCGATTATATCATTATGCAAAGCCGGTTCTACCTGACTCTTGACAAATTCCCCTACCAGTGGTATAGTATCTATAAATAACCGCAAAAGCTGTGGTGTCTTATTTATCGTCTTGCCCTTTTAAAGCAACGCGAACACCGAAATCTAAAAAGATTTTTGGGTGTTTTTATAGCAGACGAGATATGCCAAGCATAAACCGCAGCCCTGTACAAGGAGTGTATTCCACTCTTAAATTTCGAGAGCTTATTTCAGCCGAAAAGAAGCTTGGTATTAACGTTAATGGCTGCCCTTATTTCGGTTTGTAAAGCCAAAAGTACGGGAAGCACATAAGGGTTACGTATTTAGCAGGCGGAACACCTTGAAAATACGGGGTTTTCGGAAGATAGCTAAGATAAATATGAATTTTTCCAGCGAACAAGTTGCACCCTTCAAAGCTTTGAATGGGTGCGCAATTATTATTTGTGCAATTGTGCTGGGAGTTTTACAGAATGGGGAATTCACATGCTTACTATCGACAAAATTTTTCACGCTTCTGTTGTATTAAAGAACATCATTCGTCAAACAGCCATTGTTCATACAGAGGGTATTACCGAAACTTGTTCTCTGTTTCTGAAACCGGAAAATTTGCAAAAAACTGGTTCTTTTAAGTTACGGGGTTCTGGCTATAAAATTTCTATGCTTTCTGAAGAGGAAAAGAGCCGGGGGGTTATTGCCTGTTCAGCAGGTAACCACGCCCAGGGGGTAGCCTTGGCCGCAAGTAAAAGTGGTGTAGAGTCGCTGATTTGCTTGCCAGACAGCGCTCCTATCTCTAAAATTGAGGCCACAAAAAAGTATGGCGCCAAAATCTGCCTAGTAGAGGGCTGCTATGACGACGCGTATAATCGTGCCTTAACACTGAAGGAAGAGCGCAACCTCACCTTTGTGCATCCCTTTGATGATGAGGATGTGATAGCCGGCCAGGGGACTATTGGCCTGGAGATTGTCCAAGAGATCAATGACATTGACGCAGTGATTGTGCCCATTGGTGGTGGTGGACTTATTTCTGGCGTGGCCTGTGCCATTAAGTCAATGAACCCTTCTATTAAGGTATATGGTGTTCAGGCTGCTGGCGCTCCTAGTATGTTTCAGTCTCTGCGGGAAGGCTCGATCGGTTGTTTAGAGAATGTTTCTACTATTGCGGACGGTATTGCCGTAAAACAGCCAGGAGAAAATACCTTCCAACTGGTGCAGAAGTATGTGGACGACATCGCTCTAGTTAGTGAGGATGAGATTTCTTCGGCTATTCTGGCCCTGATCGAAAAACAGAAGATGATTGCCGAGGGTGCGGGTGCTGTGTCTGTAGCAGCGGCTATGTTTAATAAGTTCCCCATTCAGGGTAAGCGGGTGGTTAGCCTAGTCTCTGGTGGCAACATTGATGTAACGATTCTCTCTCGAGTCATTGAACGGGGCCTGATGAAATCTGGCCGGTCTGCCACCTTAGTTATTGAGCTGATTGACAAGCCCGGCCAACTGAAGGATGTTTCCCGTATTATTGCCGACTGCGGTGGAAACGTAACCAGTGTGCAGTATGAACGGGCTGGGGAGATCGAGAGCATTACCGGCTGCTACCTGCGCATTGGCATGGAGACCCGGAATTACCAGCATGTGGAGATGATTGCTCAGGCGCTAACGGACAATGGATTTAAACTAATTGAACGGGTGTAATAGAGCTTAAAGCGTTCTACCTGCATTTTTGGAGAGAGACATTATGATGAATACCTCCAATCTGCTGGAACGGTGGCGCGGCCTCTTTGAAAAAGGGGAATCGTCTCCGATGATTGCCAGGCTTTACTGGCAGCCAAAATCTATGCCGGAAGCTCTCAAAACAGACGGCTCATTCACTATACAAAAAATTCCCAGCATAGAATCACTGAAAGCGCTGGATTCCCAGGATCTGCTGCCGGTACTTTTAAACACGGAGAGCTTCATCTTCCAGGGAGCGAACCACTGGTTTTCTCCATTTATTAAGTCAGCCGCAAAATATACCTTTATTTTGGCTTTTCTTCCTCCTTCTGAAACCTTTTCTCAGGTGATAGAGGGTATGGCGACGCTATCATTGTAGTGTTGATTGACTATAAGTCACTGGAGCTGAGTCAGAGGCTTTCGGATATGATTCCTATTGGGCTTATCGATGTGGACGAGAGTATTCTCCATACCTGCCACTTTGGCTTCGGCAACGGCAGGGTTCACTTGGGTCTGGCGATTGATTTAGCGCACCGTCTATGTCTATTAAGGGAACTTGTTTAAAATCCTATTCATTAACAGGAGGCGAATCACATGAATAAGAAGTTATGGAAGAGTTTGGCCTGGACCGCTGCCGGGGTACTGGCCGGGGTCGGCTATGCAAAGCTCACAAAGAAGAGGCGCGAGGAAGAAACACGGCTGACAGGAGGCCTGCGAGGCTCCGGCACGGTCATCATAGAGACGGACAGGCTGGTTCTGCGGGAATTCACCCTGGAAGATGCACCAGCAATGTTTAACAACTGGGCCCATGACCCAGAGGTCACCCGGTTCCTAATATGGCCGCCCCACAAAGACGTGGACGAAACCGAAGAAATCCTTAGCAGCTGGATTGAGCGCTATGATGAAGGCAACTATTATAACTGGGCTATCGAGCTGAAAGAAATCGGCCAGGTAGTGGGCAGCATCTCTGTAGTGCAGCAGGATGACCGGGCCCGGCGTGCCCACATTGGCTATTGTATGGGCAAAACCTGGTGGCACCAAGGCGTTATGAGCGAGGCCCTGTCTGTTATCATCGATTTCCTCTTTAGCGAGGGCTACCAGCGTATTGACAGCCGCCACGACGTGAGAAACCCCCACTCCGGCGACGTAATGAAAAAATGCGGAATGTGCTATGAGTGCACCATGAAAGGCTACGACTGGAATAACGCTGGAATTTGTGATACGGCATTTTACGCCATATTGGCTGAGAACTACTATAACAAAAATAAACGTAGGGAGGAAAGCACATGATCTTATCCGGCGCGGATATTATTGTAAGAACTTTGATTGAACAGGGCTGTCAGGTAGTGTTTGGCTATCCTGGTGGGCAGATTATCAACGTGTATGACTCGCTCTATAAATACCGAGACGAGCTGCGCCATGTGTTGGCCGCCCACGAGCAGGGCGCGGCCCACGCTGCCGACGGCTATGCCCGGGTTAGCGGCAAGCCCGGAGTGGTGATCGCCACCTCGGGCCCCGGCGCCACCAATCTGGTTACTGGTATTGCTAACGCTTACCTGGACTCAGTTCCCATGGTAGCCATTACTGGCAATGTGCCCGGCTCCCAGCTGGGCACCGATAGTTTCCAAGAGATTGACATTACGGGTATTACCTTACCTATCACGAAGCACAACTATATTGTAGGTAGTGTAGAGGAGTTGGCCGATACCATCCGTGAGGCTTTCCGGCTGGCGATGTCTGACCGGCCGGGTCCTGTACTGGTAGACGTACCCAAAAACATTCAAATTGCTACCTGTGAGTACCAGCCCCTACCATCTGTGCAGGCCGACCCGAAATTTTCCGCCAAGGATGTTCGTATTCAGCAGGCTGTGCAGTGTATTAACAGCTGCCACAAGCCCTATATCTATTTTGGCGGCGGTCTGATTAATTCCGGTGCGGAGGAGGAGCTTTTGGCTCTGGCGGACAAAATCGATGCGGCCATCGGCTGCTCCTTTATGGGGATTTCCGGGGTGTCCACTCATCATCCCCGTTTCTTAGGAATGCAGGGAATGCACGGACACTATGCCTCTTCCATGGCGATGCACAACGCAGACTGTATCATTGCCTTGGGAGTCCGTTTCAATGATCGAGTTACGGGCAATCGAGCCAAATTTGCTACTAAAGCGCAGATTGTTCATATTGATGTAGACGGCGCGGAGCTCTCGAAAAATGTGACTCCCGCTCATGCTTTACGAGGGGATCTGAAACTTACCCTGCAAAAGCTGCTGCCCCTCATTCAGCAGAAAGAGCATCCCCAGTGGCAGCAAGCCATAAGTCAGCTGAAAAATGACGAACACTGGTCCTTAGACCATCGAGAGGGCATGACACCCCGGAACATCTTAATGGCCTTAAATCAATATACCGGCGGTGTGCTTCCTGTGGCTACCGACGTGGGACAACACCAAATGTGGGCTGCCCAGACCCTAGAGTTTGCCCAGATTCGGCGGTTTGTCTCCAGTGGAGGCCTGGGTACCATGGGTTTTGGCATGGGTGCGGCTATTGGCGCACAGATTGCGGCTGAGCAAATAGTGCCAGGGCAGTCTGCTGTACTAGTAACAGGAGACGGAAGCTTTGGCATGTGCCTGAATGAACTGGCTACGGCTGTACATGAAAACATTCCCCTAGTCATTGTACTGATGAACAACGGTGTACTGGGCATGGTGCGTCAGTGGCAGACTCTATTCTTTGACAAACATTATTCCAACACTATCTTAGACCGTAAAACAGATTTTGTGGCTTTAAGTAAGGCATTTGGCGCAGACGGTGTCCGGGCTACCACCCTAGACGAGCTGGACGCTGCCTTGAAAAAAGCCTTTGCCGCCAAAGCGCCCTATCTGGTAGAGTGTATGATTGATAAAGACGAGTTTGTTTTGCCCATGCTGCCTCCTGGAGGATCTATGGACGACATAATTGTGAAAGTGGGTGACTGAATATGCCGGGATTTACATTAGCTGTTCTGGTAAAAAATGAATTTGGCGTGCTAAACCGGGTAACCAGCATGTTCCGGCGCAGGCGTTTCAACATAAAAAGTCTTAGTGTTAGCGAAACGGAGTCAGTCACTAAGTCCCGGATTACCGTTACTTCGGACGGCGGCGGAAGGGAGAAGAACCAGCTAATCGATCAGTTGTACAAACTGCCAGTGGTAATTTCTATTTTAGAAATTCAAGAGGAGGATTCCATTACCTGCGAACTGCTGCTTCTGAAAGTAGAAAATCGTCCGGAGTTCCGTAGCGACGTACATGCAGCCGCCGAGGCCTTTGGGGCGAAAATTGTGGACTATACCCGGGACTCAGTTGTCATGCAAATGGTGGGCAGTTCTCGAAATATTGACGCCTTTATTGATGTGATGCGAGACTATACGGTTCTTGAGATCTGCCGCACTGGCGTGATTTCTCTGGAACGCGGAAGCGCTATCATGGAGAAAAAGACAGAAATTTATTAATAGAAACCTTATGAAAGAGTGATTTCTATTTTAGAAAAAGAGGCGTTACAAATGATGAATTTAAAGTGGCTGGGACATTCCTGCTTTCGGGTAGAATGTGACAGTTATGTGATTATTATCGATCCCTTTGCCCCTGGCAGCGTACCCGGGGTTCGGGACATTAAAGAAAGCGCTCAGCGCGTTCTTTGTAGCCATGAACATTTTGACCATAACTGCCGGGACGCGGTAAAGCTGGTGCCCTATAACGGAGAACCACCCATTCGAGTGACGCCTCTTCCCTCTTTCCATGACAACTGCGGTGGTATGCAGCGGGGAGAAAATACTATTTATTTACTAGAAGGCGGTGGCGTACGCGCGGCACATTTGGGTGATGTGGGCTGTATGCCCACGCCTGAAGTGATGGACCAGATGAAAAACCTAGATGTTGTGATGTTACCAGTGGGTGGACATTATACCGTGGGTCCCCAGGAGGCTAAGGCCATTGTGGACGCAATTCAGCCCAGAGTGATTATTCCCATGCACTACCGGTCTGCCTTTTTTGGATTCGACGTGATCGGACCTGTAGAAGACTACTTAGCTCTGTGTGGCAAATGGATTCATTATGACAAGAATAGTATTCAGGTTGGTCTTCACATGGAGCCGCATACCGCAGTACTTACCTATCAATAAGTGGGGGCGGTTATATGCATAGAGATTCTATTTCTTTGGAGTTGCTTACAGAGGAGAATTTCCCCTTGGTCCGTACCATTTGCCGGAAGGATATTCCCGAAGAGTATGTCGATACAGTGGATAACCTGATGGAACTAACTCGTTACGGAAACGAGCACCACTGTCTAGGCCACACCTATGTGGTGAATTACGAAAAGAAATACATTGGTATCCTTCTTTTAGGGGAGGCGATTCCCTGGGAGACCGACCCGGAGGAAATGAGAGAAGTCCCTTTTTACCGCTTGATGGGATTTGTTTTGGATCAAAACTTCCGAGGCCAGGGCATTGGTGGTGCTGTGCTGGAAATGGCGGTTCAGCAAGTCTATAGAGACTTCGGCCCCCGTCCCATTTCCCTGGGATGTCATAAAAACAACCGAGCGGCCGAGCGATTTTATCTGCGCCATGGCTTTGTGAAAACACAAGCTATGGAAGGCAATGATTATTACTTTTTTCGGTATCCAATTCCCGAGACCAGCTCGGAGAAAAATAGCTAATACGTCAGCATATTCAAGGTTTGCCGCTGGCCGAAACTACAGTAGGGCGGTTTATCTTTAACCGAACAGAGCCCGCTCGGAACATTTTTTCTATCATTAGGCAAAATACCGAAAGGTATCAAATATTATATAAAAGAGGTAATTTATTATGGCAAGGATTTTTTATCAGCAAGACTGCGACCTTCAGCGTTTGAACGGCAAGACCGTGGCCATCATCGGCTACGGTTCCCAGGGCCACGCCCATGCCCTAAACCTGAAGGACAGTGGCGTTAACGTGATTGTGGGCCTATATCAGGGCAGCAAAAGTTGGGCTAAGGCCGAGAGCCAGGGCCTGAAGGTGATGACCGCTGCCGAAGCCGCCAAGAACGCCGATATCATCATGATTTTAATCAACGATGAAAAGCAGGCCAAACTCTACAAAGAGAGCATTGAGCCAAACTTGACCGAAGGCAAGACCTTGGCCTTTGCCCACGGCTTTAATATCCATTTCGGCTGCATCAAGCCCCCGAAGAACGTGAATGTGATCATGATTGCCCCCAAGGGCCCCGGCCACACCGTGCGCAGCGAGTACCAGGCCGGCAAGGGCGTACCCTGCCTTATCGCCGTGGAGCAGGACGCCACTGGCGACGCCTGGGATCTGGGCTTGGCCTACGCCCTTGGCATCGGCGGAGCCCGGGCCGGGGTACTGGAGACCACCTTCCGCACCGAGACCGAGACCGATTTATTTGGCGAACAGGCCGTGCTGTGCGGCGGCGTCTGCGCCCTGATGCAGGCGGGCTTTGAGACCCTGTGCGAAGCGGGCTACGACCCCCGCAACGCCTATTTTGAGTGCATCCACGAGATGAAGCTGATCGTGGACCTGATCTACCAGAGCGGCTTTGCTGGGATGCGTTACTCTATTTCCAATACCGCCGAGTACGGCGACTACATCACCGGGCCCAAGATCATCACCGAAGATACCAAGAAGGCCATGAAGCAGATTTTGAAGAACATTCAGGACGGCACCTTTGCCAAGGATTTCCTGCTGGATATGTCCGACGCGGGCAGCCAGGTGCACTTTAACGCCATGCGCAAGCTGGCCAGTGAGCATCCCTCCGAGAAGGTGGGCGAGGACATCCGCAAGCTGTACAGCTGGAGCGATGAGGACAAGCTAATCAACAACTAACCAACGCTGGAACTTTAGTCGCGTGGCCGCTCGAAGGTCCTCGCTGCCGGCATCGGATGGCTTGGTTTCTGCCGGATGAGTGATATATATAGGAGATGGAGAAAATGAGACGGTTTCTTTGCGTCATAAGCGTTTTACTGCTCTGCCTAGGACTCTGTGGGTGCCAGGTCATCACAAAAGCAGGAGCGGATACCGCAGACGATGCCGTGCTTTATGAGCATGGGATGGAGTTGGTGGAACTCTTGGATGAAATGCTGAAAACGCCGGAGTATTTTCAAATGATGGGCGGCTCGGAGACAATCAGCAGGGTCATAACGCCCTATATGCAAACGGACTTCTCAAGCCCTGGCGGCGCCTATATCATCACCCTTCCCGAGGACGCTCTGTCCACGCTGATGAGCGCGGCGGAGGTGGACATAAACGGGTTTTCAGACTCCCTACGGGAGTTTGTGGAGCGCCGGGCGTTCAGTTCCCTGCCCTCTATCCTTAACTCCCGGCAGGGGGATGAGATTCTGGCGGCGGCCAGCATCCTGACTGTTTCCGACTCCTGGGTGGGCAAAACGCTTTCTGAAAGCTGCTATTTGCTGCTGGTCTATCCCGATACCTGCCCGGTGATGGTGTCTTTCACCGGCAAAGAGGGTGCCATAAGCGGCACCGCGTCCCTGTTGCCGGGCGATCCCATAAAAGGAGACACACTGGACGTTGTAACCGATTTGTTCGAGTATCTGGACCTGGACGGCATGGATATAAGAGAACTGGATATTGACACAGACTGACCAAATCAGGGTAGGGCCTCTGCCCTGCCCTGTACTTTTTTACGAAGGAGAAATCAGAATGGTAAGCGACAACATCAAGCTGACGCCCCAAAACGCCCCCCACCGGGCGCTGTACCACGCTCTGGGCCTTACCGACGAGGAGATTGCCCGACCACTGGTGGGGATTGTCAGCTCCTATAATGAGATTGTGCCTGGGCACATGAACATCGACAAGATCGTGGATGCCGTCAAGCTGGGGGTGGCTATGGCCGGGGGTACGCCTATCGTGTTCCCCGCCATCGCTGTGTGCGACGGCATTGCCATGGGCCATGTGGGCATGAAGTACTCCCTGGTGACCCGGGACCTGATTGCCGACTCCACCGAGGCTATGGCCCTGGCCCACGGCTTCGATGCTCTAGTGATGGTACCTAACTGCGACAAGAACGTCCCCGGCCTGCTGATGGCCGCCGCCCGGCTGAACCTGCCCACGGTGTTCGTCAGCGGCGGACCCATGCTAGCCGGCCATGTGGACGGCTGCAAGACCAGCTTTTCCTCTATCAGCGAGGCGGTGGGCGAATTTAACGCCGGAAAGATCAGTGAGGAAAAGCTCCACGAGTACGAGCTGAAAACATGCCCCAGTTGCGGGTCCTGCTCGGGCATGTATACCGCCAATTCCATGAACTGCCTCACTGAGGTGCTGGGCATGGGGCTGCGGGGCAACGGTACCATTCCCGCCGTGTACTCTGCCCGCATTGAGCTGGCCAAGCATGCGGGCATGGCCGTGATGGATATGCTGAAAAAGAACATCCGTCCCCGGGACATCATGACTAAAGAGGCTTTCTACAACGCCCTGACCGTGGATATGGCCCTGGGCTGCTCCACCAACAGTATGCTGCACCTGCCGGCTATTGCCCACGAGTGCGGTATTGATATTGACCTAGATATAGCCAACTCCATCAGCGAAAAGACCCCCAACCTCTGCCATCTGGCCCCTGCTGGGCGCACCTATGTGGAGGATCTGGACGAGGCCGGCGGCGTGTACGCAATTATGCATGAGCTGAACAAAAATGGGCTGCTAAATACCGGCTGTGTCACTGTCACCGGCAAGACTGTAGCCGAGAACATCGCCCACACTCCCAACCTGAATCCAGCGGTGATCCGCCCCATTGAGAATCCCTACAGCCAGAGCGGCGGCATCGCGGTGCTGAAGGGAAATCTGGCTCCTGAGGGCAGCGTGGTGAAGCGCTCGGCGGTGCTGCCGGAAATGCTGGTACATGAGGGCCCAGCCCGGGTGTTCGACTGCGAGGAGGACGCCCAGGCGGCTATCAACGCGGGGAACATCCACCCCGGCGACGTGGTGGTTATCCGCTATGAGGGCCCCAAGGGTGGTCCCGGAATGCGGGAGATGCTGAATCCTACCTCCGCTATTATGGGTATGGGTCTAGGCAATAGTGTGGCCCTGGTCACTGATGGGCGGTTCAGCGGGGCCACTCGGGGGGCCTGCGTGGGCCATGTTTCTCCCGAGGCTGCTAGCGGCGGACCCATCGGTATAGTGCGGGAAGGGGATATTATCAGCATTAATATTCCTAAAAATACTATTGAACTAAAAATCAGCAGCGAGGAAATAACCGCACGGATGGCGGCTTTCACGCCTAAGACAAAAGAGCTCTCCGGCTACCTAAAACGTTATGCGGCCCTGGTCTCCAGCGGGGCGAAAGGAGCTGTGCTAAACTAATTATGCTAGATGATGAAGAAAAGTTGTACCGAATAGGTATACAGTTGAGAATGCTAACGGTGTTTCACGATCTGCTAAAAGACCCGGTAATAGGTGCGCTATTGGAATTTTTAGAAAGCGGCCCTTTCTCCTTGAACTATATGGATCCTGGCACTTCCGCAAAAAGTGTAGGAGACAATATCGTGAAATATACAGAATTCGTATCCAGACTATATGATTCCGGTTCGGTTAACTTAACTCATTATGTACAAGAACAAATCAATAATAATGAAAATATTTATATCCGAAATTTTGGATCAGGCAAACCACCATCACAGATCTTAGAACAAAGCGCTATGGCGGATTTGGAAGCCCTATCGGCTGCCGCTAGCCTAACCCCCGCGGATTTGAAAACAAAAATATCCGGCTTTTGCACTAATCTTTTTTGGCCAGGGTTTGAGAGTCATTCTGTTAATTTCCAAGAGGCCTACCGGGAACGAGTAGCAAATATTAACCAGTACGGCTACGGCATTTATGCCAAGTATCATATGTTCTTTATCGACGGCAGCGCCCATATCACCCCTGTGGGCAGCCCAGACCCGGTACAGCTGGACGACCTTATTGACTACCAAAAAGAAAAGCAAGTAATAGTGGACAACACCTTGGCTCTGCTGGCAGGAAAGCCTGCTGCCAATATACTGCTAACCGGCGATGCGGGTACGGGCAAATCTTCCACGGTAAAGGCTGTGGCCAACAAGTTTTGGAACCGAGGCCTGCGTATCATTGAGATGCGCAAGGAACAGCTGCACGAGATTCCCGGCATTTTGAAGGAGCTGAACGAAAATCCCCTAAAGTTTATTCTGTTTATCGACGACCTGTCCTTTCAGAAGGACGACGATAATTTCAGTGCCCTAAAGGCTATGCTGGAGGGGTCGGTCTCGGCCAAGTCGAAAAATGTCGTGATCTATGCCACCAGCAACCGGCGGCACCTAGTGAAAGAGCGTTTCTCAGACCGGGAGGGAGACGACATCCACCGGGGAGACGCTATGCAGGAGGTCGTTTCGCTGTCCGAGCGCTTTGGGCTGCGGGTGACCTTCCAGCGCCCAGATAAGGCCACCTACTTGAACATTGTGAGGCGGCTGGCAGAAGAAGCCGGCCTTGCCCTAACGGACGAAGAGCTGTGTGCCGGGGCCGAGCGCTTTGCCCTGGGGCGCAGCGCCCGTTCGGCCCGGGCGGCGCGGCAGTATGTGGACGGGTTGCTTTCGGCCCGGAAGGAATAGGAAAAAAATGGCATGGGGAAACCTATGCCATTTTTATTGGTTCGGCTTGACATTTCCAGGCGGGAAAGCTATAATGAGTTGGAATATTCTACAAAAATGGAGGGTGAATTTCACATGTTTAAGAAGATACTTAGCCTGGTGCTGAGTCTAATAATACTGGTAAGCGTGGCCGTGCCAGCAGGGGCTGCGGATTCTAATGTTACCGTTACGTTGAACGTTGACTTTGGTAAGATAACCGAAACCGGTTGGAATACCGTGAATAATTCAGACGTTTCATCTACTACAAAAAAATACTCCCGGCAAATTGCACAAAATCAGCCAATTAATTTGCCAGCCCCTACGCCTGACACTGATCGTGGTGGCTATATTTTTGAAGGCTGGTATACCAAAACCACTACAGGTGACAAAGATACTTATACAAAAGTTCCCAATTCATATACTCCAACCGGCGATGTTACTCTCTACGCCAACTGGGAATATGCGATTACTTATTATGCTAATGAAGGAAAATTCCCTACTACTCAGCATACTGAAATAACGTCTAATTTCAACTACCTTAATGGTCCCACTGAACTGTGGCGTGCAGAAAAACCCAGAAGAAGCGGCTATTTTTTTAATGGGTGGGGGAATAAAAGTGACAGTACAACTGGCTATGATCGAGATAAAATCGATAATGTTTTTACCGAATGTATTCCTGATAAATTATACGCCATCTGGGAAGCAGAAACTGACTCCAAGTTTGTGATCTATGTGAAGTTAGACTATAATTGCCCGAGGAATGAAGTAACCAGTGATGTCTATACCGAGTTTGAATATAGTAAACCTCCGTTTGACACTTATGAAGGCCTTCCCGCTGCTACGCGCACTGGCCATACTTTTAAGGGCTGGTTCACACAAGCATCTGGCGGCGATAAGGTCGATGTGACTACCCCGCTAAAGAAAGACCCACGTAACCAAACCCTGTATGCCCACTGGGAACCCACCGGCACTACGCAAACGGTTTCTTTCAAGATTATTTGGCGTGATAGTAATAATCATGAGCGTATTCAAGAAGAAACCGCTCCGGTTGGCACAAAATTTAGCACATATAATGTAACTGTTCCCAGTGACCACACTTATATTGGTATAGCAGATACCAGTGTGACAGATCCAAAAGATATATGGGTTAATAAACGTGATGTCCAACTAAAAGATAATGACAAGACCTTTTTTGCTGCTTATTATAAAACTGCCGAAGCTAAAGGCTATACCATTCTATTTAACCTAAATTACCCTACCCCATATGAAACTCGTGTTGAACAAACTATCTATAATGTACCGGCAGGCTCTGCTTATAAAGATGCTAACAATAATAATGGGTTATTTAGCATTTATGATTCAGAATGCCCCGGCTACCATTTTGTAGGCTGGTACAGAAGCAACGATCCTACTAAAACTATTCTCAAGGATACTGATAAACCCAGCGGCGACGAAGTCCTTTACGCCAAGTGGGAGCCTACCGGTACCGACCCCGGCACACCTACCCCCACTCCTGGTACACCTACCCCCACCCCGCCCACGGGCACCATTCAGCTAAACTCCAACGGCGGTACGTTATCCGGCAGTGCAAGTATCTCCATTACAGACGGCAAATACCCCGCGCTGCCTGTGCCCACCCGCACCGGCTACACCTTTACCGGGTGGTTTACCACCGCCAACAGCGGTACGGAAATTAAGCAGGACGCTACCGCGGACCCCAATGTAAAAGAGATTTTTGCTCATTGGACCGCCAACCAGTACAACCTTTCCTTTGACCTGGGCTATGCCGCAACGGCTCCCGCCCCCCGGAAGGTGACCTATGACTCCACCTATGCGCCCAGTCTGCCCGAGGACCCCCAGCGCAGCGGCTATGCCTTTATCGGCTGGTACACCAATCCCTCCGGCGGCACCCTGATCACCCGCAGCACAAAGGTTACCTCTACGGTGGACCATACCCTTTATGCCCAGTGGCAAGAGGGCGACCCCACTATTCTGGACACGGACGGCGGTTCTCTCCCCTCTGGCGTTAGCAACCGAATTGCTCTCATTGCCGGCGGAAAGTATCCCCCCCTCCCTGTCCCCACCCGCCCGGGCTATAAGTTCAATGGTTGGGCTACTGCTCGAAACGACGACAAAACCAAAATCAATCCGTCTGGCAATGTGAGTACTCCTGCTCCCAGCACCTTATACGCCCTATGGAGTGCCATTAAGTACAAAGTCAGCTTTGATTTTAACGGTGCCTCCGGCGAGGCTGCTCCCCGTGAGGTGACCTATGGTAGCCGGTACAACCTGCCTTCTGCCCACCGGGGCGGTTACACCTTTATGGGCTGGTACACAGACCTTACCGGCGGTACTTTGGTGGACAGTAATAGCTTGGTCTCCATTGCCGAGGACCACACTCTATATGCCCGCTGGGGTTTTAGCGTAAACTTTAATTCCAACGGCGGTTCAGGTACGATGACACCTGTGGTTGCCCCCTCAGGCTCTGCTTATACGCTGCCTGCCTGTACCTTTACCCCGCCCTCCGGTATGTCCTTTAGCTGCTGGGCCATTGGCAGCGACCGCGGACAACAGATTACTGGGAGCAGTCACACCTTTACCGGAAACACCATTCTCTATGCCATTTGGAAAGAGTCCCCAGTCACCATTACAGCCAGTTCCTCTTTGGGCGGAACCATCAGCCCCACAGGCTCCATTTCTGTAGAAAAGGGCCAGGACCGCAGCTTTACCGCCACCCCGCGCACTGGCTTCCGACTGGTAGACCTAGTGGTAGATGGAATGAGCTACGGCCCGGTAGACAGCTATGTATTCCGCTCGGTCACCGAGGACCATACAATTCATGCTGTGTTTGAGCAGATCGGTCTTCCCGGCTACCAGACCTGTGACCGTAACCTAGACTGTCCCCTGATTCGCTTTACAGACCTGAATCCCTATGGCTGGTATCACGACGCAATTCATTACTGTTTAGATAATGTGATCATGACCGGACAGAGCGCCACCAAATATGTTCCCAACGCAAAAGCCGAGCGGGCTGAACTGGCCACGGTGTTGTGGCGTGCCAACGGTTGCCCCAATCCGGAAAATTATGGGCAGCTGAACCAGCCCTATACGGATGTTCCCCCCACCCGATGGTATTATCGGGCCATAACCTGGGCTAGCCGTGAGGGGATTGTTACTGGTTATGGTGACGGTACTTTTCGTCCCAACGTTAAAATTACCCGCGAACAGATGGCCACCATGCTCTGGCGGCACTCCGGCAGTCCTAAGCCCGCGAGCAACCGTATCCCCTATTATGATGCCGGACGTATCAGTAACTACGCCTGGGAGGCTATGTGCTGGGTTACCGAGCAGGGCTATATGCAAGGTAAGGGCAACGGCATTCTGGACCCCAAAGGATATGCTACCCGTGCCGAGGTTGCTCAGTTAATGAAGAACTACTTGACGGATGCAAGGAATCAGTAGAGATGGACTCAACAGTTTTTCCAGATATAATCTGGTACCACGGCTCTAATCTGCTTTTTGAAGAGTTGCGGCAAGGTAGTACTGTCACACCGCTGCGGGCTCTGGCAGAAGCCTTTTCTCACAGGCCTACGCTTCTCTGTATCGAGGACGATGGAAGTATTATCCACAACGGCGCTGAGGATGGTTATCTGTACGTCATTGATGAAAAGATTTCCTCTGGAGATGTCTACCCGCATCCTCATACTACCATGGAGCCAGGGATGGAATATCTCACTCAGCGGTCGCTGAGGGTACACTTGCTGTGTAAGTTGAACAGCAGACAACACAAATTACTATAATATAAAGCGCCTAGATCCAATATTTGGGGGATCTAGGCGCTTTCGTTTTAAAACTCCTCCGGAAACTCCACTATCATAATTAAACGGTTGCCCACATAGTGGGCTGTCAGACTGCCGCCCATGCGTTCAGCTAATGCACGGGCAATAGAAAGACCCAGGCCAGTAGACTTTCTGGCTGCTTCCACAGTATAAAAACGGTCAAAAAGCTTCTCGACCTCTATGCCGCTCAGCGCCCGGCAAGTATTGATAAACTCTACTCGACCGTCTTGGGTAAGACTTACTTCCAAGTCGCCGTCGCTATACTTAACCGCATTACTTAATAAGTTGGAAAACACTCGAGAAAGCGCACCCTTATTCAGTCGACGTACCACTTTTTCCTTCGGCATACCGATCTCTGGGGTAATACCCTTTTCAGTCAGAGACACATAAAAAGAAGCTAAACTAGATTCCAGCACGCTGCCTATATTGACTGGCTCCACATCCAAACTACCTTGGTTTGAGAGCACCACGCAGTAACGGAACAACTCTTCGGTCAATTGGCGCAACAGTACGGTACGTCCTCTGATAATGTTCAGGTAGTTGGCCACTGCTGTGCTTTTCTCTTCTTGCTCCAATAAATCCAGATAACCACAAATGGCTGTTAGAGGTGTGCGTAGATCATGAGAGATATTTGCAACAGCGGCTTTTAGCTCCAGGTCGCCCTGCTGATAGCGAGTGCGCTGGCGGTTCAGTTGGCGCAATTCCTGATTAATTTGAGAAGCCAAGGCCATCATATAGCGGTCTCGAGAGGAAATGTCAATCAGCGTATTGGTATCGATTTTTAGCTTTTCCGCAAAACCCACGGCGATCTCCTCCGCCGACCTTTGCATCAGGTGAATTTTTATCGCCAAGCCCAAAATCACAATCATCAACAACCCACATAACACCCCGAGAAAGAAAACCATAACTACTCCTCACAATCATTTGGCGGTCACCCGGCAAAAAGCCCACCCTCTTCCCTATTTGATGTTCTTGCGCTGGAACAGGAGCAGTACCGACCTACGGCAACAAAGAATATTAAGCGCCTTGTAACCTGCTTGCAGCCAGGTAGGGCTATGTGCGTAATCCTCTCGGTATGATGAAAGGCGCACCCACCTGGGAAAGTCATACAGAAGAAAATATAAAGAGACCCGAATATCAGATCTGTGGCCAACTGTGCGTTGCTTGGATCTGCGGTGATTTAGCATATCGTAAAGACCACATACATTCAGTACAAGCGCTGCCCCCAGCAAAGACTATAAGCTGCCGCAGCAATTTGCTGATAAGCGTTCTCGCGTTTTATATCGTCCATCCTATGCTATTTCAAGTCCTTTCTTCGGAACAGTACCCATCCTGCCGCAGTAGAAAGCGCAGTCATCCCTAAGGCATAAGCTGCCAGCTGCCAGTAGGGCGTTTTCACCCGGCTTCTATCAGGCTCATCGTGACCATTTTGTATCAGCTCCATGAGCTGGCCCCCGGGATGGATGTTGTTTATCGTCCGTAAAGCCGTCCGCATGGGCTCCCGCACATAGCTGGGATTAGGAACCGTAGGGAGATCATCGAACTGAATCACATTTCCTTCCCTGTCAAAAAACTCCGTGATCAGTTGGCCATTGTCCTGGAACGTAGTAGCCGTTGTATAGCCTCCATGTTCAGTTTCCGGCTCGGACAACATTCCATTGACAATCTGTGCCAGAAACATCATGCCAAAGGCAATGAATGCACAGAGAACCAGTACCACCCGGTGGGGAATCAGCGTGGCGAATAGCGTGGCCACCGCTGAAATGGACAGAAACACCAGTGTCAGCATAAAAAGCTTTTCACCAATCTCTACCGGCATCTGATACCAGCCAAAAACTGGGAAACCTACCAGTGAATACACCAGGAGATACAGCAACTGATAGAACATCCCGACAGTAAATACCGTGACCAAATTCGCCAGATAGACCGCGCCTCTGGTGCGGCCCACCACCAGCTTGTTGCGGATGGTACCGTCATGGTAATCCGTGTTGATAAATCCCCCGCCCAGGGCCGGCAGTAGAACAAAGAGTAAGATAGAAAAGTAGTAGGCTCCAGCATCCAGTGTCACAGAGTCTTCATATTGAACCATTCGCTTATAGCCATCGCATACCGCATAAATAGCTGTCGTGGACATTATAAAAGCTCCTAACCAGAAATACTTAGAGTGGAACATAGCAAAGAGATTAGCAGATAATATTTTTCTCATTCTCTTCCCCTCCCCTATTTCAAGTCCTTACGCTGAAACAGCAATAACCCCGCGCCGGAAAGAATTAGTATGACCGCCGCCGCGTTAACCATCAACACCCAATCTGGGGAACGGTGTTCGGTACTGCCCATCAGCTGCAAACTCTGGCCGCCGGGGTTTAGGTCCAGTGCCATGGCATAAATGCTGCGCAAGGGCTCATGAACATAATGGGGGTTTGGAATTTCCTTCAACGCATCGACCGGGATGAGATTGCCCTCTTTGTCAAAATACTGCATTTTCATGTCCCCGTTCTCAGTGGTAATGTAAGTGATTTTATCATAGTCCAGAATAGTCTCCGTATTGGCCAGAGCCATGTCAATAAACAAAGAGCCAAACATCATAGTTACGGACACGAATATAACCACTATGGACACCGAGCGGGAAGTGATTACCGTAGCCAGCAGGGTGTGCAGGGCCGTGATACTTAGCGTTATCAAGACGCAGGTGAAGATATGGCTGACAATCTCCAGCAGCGGACTTTGGGGCCAGCCAAACAGCGGTATGCCGATAAGCAGTGAGAGCACTACATATAGTGTCATGTAGAGTAGCGATGTGACTGAAAGTACCGTCAAATTAGCCACATAGATACTGGCCCGGCTGCACCCCACTGTAATTTTGTTGCGAATAGTCCCATCCTGGTAATCCGTATTAATATGCAGAGCCACCACCACGGGTACAAGCATCATAATCATGGAAGGAAAGTCGAAGAGAACGGTCTCAGTTGCCGAAGTTTCTTCCCAGTGCTCTACCAGCTTGATGTGCTCCCAAATATTGTAACAACAAAAAGCCAGCATTGCCGCACCACCTATCCAAAAGCGCTTGCTGCGAAATAGAGCGAAAAACCCGGCAGAAATTAGCTTACGCACGGCGGTTTTCCCCCTTTCCAGTGCCCACCAGCTCTAGGAAATAGCTTTCCAAGCTCTCATCATGGTTCTGCACCGAAAACACCTCGCAGCCCCGGGCCGAAAGGGCCTTCACCAGTTTGCTGATATTTACCGCATCGTACACGTCCACTTGGTTACCGTTGAGGATCTTATACTCCAGCTCCATTTCGTCCAGCACCAGGGCTACGGCCTTGGGGTCCGAAACATCCGCCCGCAGGCATTTCCGGCAAGTGGCATCCAGCTCTTCGGCACTGACCTGCCGAAGCATACGGCCTCCGTCAATAAAGCCATAGTGGGTGGCCAGCTTGTGCATTTCTTCTAAAATATGGCTGGAAATCAGCACGGTGATGTTCCTCTCCCGGTTCAGCTTGAGGATGAGCTCACGAATCTCCACAATGCCCTGGGGATCCAGACCATTGACAGGCTCGTCCAGCACCAGAAAGTCTGGGTCTCCACACAGGGCCACGGCAATGCCTAGACGCTGGCGCATACCAAGCGAAAAGTTTTTGGCTTTTTTCTTTCTGGTGTTTTCCAGACCTACCAATTCCAGCAATTCGGGGACACAGGAAAAGTCTGGCAGTCCCAGCACCCGGCACTGCTGCCGGAGATTATTTTCGGCAGTCATATCCAGGTAGATGGAGGGAGTCTCCACCACCGCGCCCATGCGGCGGCGAGCCTTTACAATATCAAGCTGGCTATTATTGATACCGTATAGACTATAGGTACCATAGGTGGGTGTCTGTAGGCCGCAGATCAGACGGAGTAAGGTAGTTTTGCCAGCTCCATTTTTTCCCACAATTCCATAAATTGAACCCTTGGGTATCGACATAGTCAAATTATCTAAAGCCACAAATTTTCGGTAATTCTTTCCTAACGCGTTAGTTTGCAGTACATATTCCATGGGGATACCTCCTTTTATATGATGGGATCATTATATCCCCAAATAGTCAAGAAAACGGTTAAGGAAAAGATAAAGATTTGGTTAGGATTTTTTGTAAATGAACATTCTCAACTTGTATCCTTTGCTCCTTTTCATCCGTCCACGCTGAGCTTGAAACCAATCCCCCATACTGCTTCCACATATTCTTTTCCGCAGACAGTACGCAGTTTCTTCCTGAGATTACTAATATGAGTCTTTAATGAACTTTCTGTACAATCTGGCGTGTCTAAAGCAATACGCTCTAGCAGGGATGTTTTGGTGACCACCTGGCCTGGGTTACGCATTAATTGCCGCAAGATAGCATATTCTGTAGGAGTCAGCCGTACTTCTTCCCCATCGGCAATGGCGCTGTGGGTGTCTATATCCAAGGTAAGACCTCCAAAGCTTAACCGGTTCTTCTCCCGTCGGGCACCGCCCCGCAGTTGCACCGCCACCCGGGCCAATAGCTCCTGGGTGTCAAAAGGCTTGGTAATATAGTCCGCCGCGCCGCCCATGAGCAGCCCAACTTTGTCATCTATTCCCACCTTAGCACTTACCACGATCACGGGTACGCCATCAATATGGGGCAGTAACTCTTCCCCAGAGAGACCAGGCAGTATGAGGTCCAGCAAAATCAAATCCGGCATGGTCTCGTTCAATAGTAAAAGAGCTTCTGTACCCGAGTACGCCCTATCCACACGATACCCTGCCTTTATTAAGAGCTCTTCCAACAGATTGCCAATGTGCAAGTCATCATCTATTACAAGAATCCGCTTCAAATGTTCTGTTCCTACCTTTCTATTTTCTTCTTGGTAGCACTGATCTTCCGGACCATCCACAGCGTAAGCATCCAGGCGCTTCGTCCCAGTAAAAAGAGAAGGCCCCCCATAAAAACAGAATACAGCAGTGTTGCTGCTGGACCTGGAATATAGCTGCCAAACTGAACAACTATCCAGGGCAGTTCTATCCCTATCAGACTGGACAGAAACTTTACCAGCCCTGCTAAAGGGGCCAGCACACCGCAAGCCATAAAGCTGACTCCAATAATACCGGTCACTGGCAGCACAATTACCCAGGCGGCCCCAGCCAGACTATAAAAGACAGCTAATGCCCCCAGTCGGCTAAGGCTAAATCCCTTGCCTTTGGTAATAGCCTCTCCTAAATAGGCCTTAGCCAGGTCCTTTGCGCTGCCCAGCCGCGTCAAGATTTCCTGATCTCCATGCCCAGCCTCTTGCAGCTCCACCATTTCGCTTTTTATCTCCGCTGCAATATCAATGCGTTCCGCTACGGGCAGCGGCCTTAAATATTTCTCAACTTCCTCAAGATACTGATTCAATGGCTTACTCATCTTGCATCGCTCCTTTAATTTCTATAATCGCATCCGTCAGTTGCTTCCATTCCACACACATGGCGGCCAGATATTCCCGGCCCTGATCTGTAATACTGTAATACTTTCGAGGCGGCAGACCCTCTGTGGTCTCCTGCCAAAAAGAAGTAAGAAATCCTTCCTTCATCAACCGCCGGAGCAGCGGGTAGATCGTACTCTCCTTCACCGCCAGACTAGGCCGGGTCTCTAGGGCGCTGATCAACTGGTAGCCATAACAGGGGGCCTGGCGAATCATCAGCAGAATACAGAGTTCAAGCGTTCCCCTGCGAATTTGTACCTTCCAATCGTCCAAACTCATAGCGTATCACCTCCTTATAGTACATCGTACCACATAGTATATTGGTTGTCAAGCATCCAGTGAAAACTTTTTAAAGCGGACTCACTCTGTATGGACAACATTCCCTTGTCTAAATAATTGCCCCGTCTGCCGGCCAGTAAAGCGGAGCCGTATTAAAAAATTAGCGGCACAGCATCCAAAATGCCATACCGCTTGATTAGAATTTCTATTTTAAAGCCCTTCGTAGTTCTTCCCGAGTAATGGGAGAAATTACACTCTCACCGATCTCTTTAATAAAGATAAACCGCAGCGTGTCGCCGTCACTCTTCTTGTCTAGGGCCGTGGACTCCACTATCTCATCGGTACGGAACTGAGTGCTGGTGGGCAAACCATACCGCTCAAGAACCTGAGCAATTCTTTTTCCGGTACCGGATCGAGTTATCCCTAGCCTTTCTCCGGCTTGACAAGCCAGTACCATACCGATGCCCACCGCCTCGCCGTGTGAAAGCTCCCGGAATTGATGGAGCTTCTCTAGCGCGTGACCGCAGGTGTGTCCAAAGTTAAGAATCATTCTCCGTCCGGTATCTCGGGTGTCGGCCTCTACAAAATCTCGCTTAATCGACACAGACCGTGCCACCACTTGCTCCATATTGTCCAGAGCCGCCCCCTGCTCCAAGGACGCGAACAACTCGGGATCAGCAATGCATCCATGCTTAATGACCTCGCCTAAGCCATCGTTAAAGAAATGGTTTGGTAATGTAGAAAGGGCCGTGGGGTCGCTGATCACCGCAATCGGTTGGTGGAAAGCACCCACCAAATTTTTTCCAAAAGGCAGATCGACACCAGTCTTTCCCCCTATACTGGCGTCGGCCTGGGCCACCAGGCTGGTAGGCACCTGGATGAAGTCCATCCCTCGCAAAAAAGTGGCCGCCGCAAAGCCGCCCATATCGCCAGTAACACCGCCCCCCAAAGTAACAATAAGGTCTGTGCGGGTAAAGCCAGACTGAGCCAACGCCATATACATGCTCATAATGGTCTCCATTTTTTTGTTTTCCTCTCCGGCTGGAAAAACAAAGCGGCTTGTCTCAAAACCAGCAGACTCTAGGGAAGCAAGAACCCTCTGCCCATACAGAGGCATTACGTTGGTTTCTGTGATTAGCATGGCCTTTGTACCAACTTTTTTCAGTTGAGCTGCAATGGTGCCCACTTGGTCCAAGGACTCGTTCTCTACTGTCACAATGTAGGGCCTTTGGGTTTTTACCTCTATTTTCATGTTGAACTCCTTCTGTATTCATGCCTTTTAGCGTGAGATTGCGGCGAAGAGTGTTTCAGCTTTAGCCCGGGGATTTCCCCTCTTTAGCCTCTCGCTTATCCGAACTGCTGTTTTACCTCTGCCGCTTTGCGCAGTAACCGTTGCAGTTGTTTTTCGTCGCCATCTGCTACCGCATCCCGAATCCTTGTTAAATTATCCCTTAGTAGATCCAGTTCCTCCACTAGTGCCTCCTGATTGTCTAAAAACAGCCGGCTCCATAGAACATCGTTGATATTCGCCACCCGGGAAACATCCCGATAGCTGCCTGCGGAAAACCCTTTATGCCCTGGACATTGGGGGCTCATTACATAACCACAGGCCAGGGCATGGGGTACCTGGGAGGTAAATGCGATCATTTGGTCATGCCGCTGGGCAGTGGTATGCTCTATATGGCCAAAGCCCATAGTAGCCGCCAGAGTTTCCACTCGCTCTACAGCCCAATCCGGTGCGCCTGTCTCCACCAATATATAGGAGGCTCCCACAAAAATACTGGGATCACTGAACGCAAACCCACTTCGCTCTTTTCCTGCCATGGGATGTCCTGCCACAAAAGTGTACCGGATTCCTCTGGCCAGCCGTGCTATGCCCTGACAGACCACTGTCTTTACTCCACAGGTATCTGTAAGCACACAGCCCTCCTTCAGCAAAGGGCCGTATACCTCTGCAAACTCCAAAACGGCCCGCGGGTATACGCACAGGTATACCACATCCGCAGTTTTCAAGTCCTCCATTCCTGCCTTGCCGTCGATGGCGCCACAGGAGCAGGCATCCAGCAATGACTCCTCATGGGTATCCATGCCCAGTACGCAATGCCCCGTGTTCTGCTTCAATGACTTAGCAATAGATCCGCCAATTAGCCCCAGCCCTACAACGACAACTTTCATAGGGCATGTACCGCATTCCATACCCGGCCTACCTTTTTAGCCAGGCTGTCAAACTGAGCTGGAGTAATAGACTGTGCTCCATCGCAAAGGGCGTGGCTAGGGTCATTGTGGACCTCAATAATTAATCCATCGGCCCCAATGGCGGCAGCTGAAATGGCCAAAGGCTCGATCAACCAGTTAACGCCGCTGGCATGGCTGGGGTCCACTACAACAGGCAGATGAGAAAGACGCTTAATTACCGGAACGGCGGAAATATCCAGGGTATTCCGGGTCATAGTCTCATAGGTACGAATGCCCCGTTCGCAAAGAATAACCTGTTCGTTTCCCCCAGCCATGATATATTCTGCACTCATTAATAGTTCCTCAATAGTATTAGCAAGGCCCCGCTTTAGCAGGATGGGCTTATCTATTCTTCCTAACTGCTTGAGCAGTTCAAAATTTTGCATGTTCCTGGCCCCTACTTGAATAATATCCACATCGTCAAACAGGGACAGATGCTCAATACTCATAATCTCGGTGACAATGGGCAGCCCCGTCTTTTTCTTTGCTTCCGAAAGCAGCTCCAGGCCCTCGGCCTTCATACCTTGAAAGGCATAGGGCGAAGTGCGGGGCTTGAAAGCACCTCCCCGCAGGAAAGCAGCTCCAGAGGCCTTGACGCTTTCCGCTATGCCGCAGATCTGCGCTTCGCTCTCCACCGAGCAAGGCCCAGCGATCAGTGTCAGGCCTCCCCCGCCAATCTGCTGTCCCCCTGGCAATGTAACCGCAGTATCCTCTGGATGAAATTTTCTATTGGCCTTTTTATAGGGCTCCTGTACCCGGCGTACGGCCTCCACCACATCTTGGGCGGCAATGTATTCATCATCTATCACGGTAGTATCTCCAATAAGCCCTAGTACCGTGCTGTGCGCGCCTACCCAGGTATTAACGGTCACATCGTAACGGCTGGTCAGCTTTTTCATAAAGTCATCCACTTTTTCTTGAAGTTGGTTGGGCTTGAGTACAATAATCATATTCATTCTCCTAACAAAAATTTTTGCAAGATCGGAAACGGTGTTGTTCAACGTTTTGACAACTCTGAACACAAAAAAGCGGAGCGCCACGGCTCCGCAAATATAAATCTCTATCTTCTTGTCTACTACAGACAGGTCGTAGCAACATGGTTCAAGAGGAAACGCCGCCGTCTATTCCATTGTACGCACAAAAAACTCGCGCGGTAAATCGCAAGCTAAAATAATAATAAAATCGTTTTGCACGGTAAATAGCCATAGACAGAGATGTCCTTTCTATGCAATATCTTTATCTTTGAATTTCATTTTATCTCAAATGTACTGTCTTGTCAAGTGCTTTTTCATTCACCATCACTGGTCTGGACCCAGTGCGCATAGGCTGTTTCCACCCGCCGGGCCACTGTTAGAGGCGGAGCACCTGCGTCTACCGTTAGGTCCGCAGCTGTTTGGTATAAAGGACAACGCTTTTCATGAAGCATAGCAATCACCTGCCGCCGGTCCGGCACTTGCAGCAGTGGACGTCGCTTGTCCCGCTTTAGACGTTCCTGGAGCGCAGCTAGGGGAGCATCCAAAAAAATAATGACTCCGCCTTTTTCGTGAAAGGCCTCCACATTCTTTTCGGCCAGTACCGTACCCCCGCCACTGGCAATAATCTGCTGCTTTTTTTCTGCGATTTCTCGCACAGCCTGGGTCTCCCGCCAACGAAAACCATCTTCACCATATTTTGCAAAAATCTCCGAGACTGTCATGCCCTCCCGGGCCTCAATGTACTGGTCCAAATCGCAAAATTCCCGTTCCATTAGTTTTGCCAGCCACCGGCCCACACTGGTCTTTCCGCAGCCCATAAAGCCGCAGAGGATGATATTTCCACTCATGACCGGCCTCCAAACAGCCGCTCCATCTCTTTCTGAGCGTCCTGGATCAGCCGCAAAAGATCCTCATTGCGGAACTCTGTGTCATACCATATCTTGTGGGAATACGCCGCCTGGCATACCAACATTCCCATGCCGGGCACGGTTTTCGCACCCAACCCGCGGGCTTTTTTTAGCAGCGCCGTCTCAGTGGGGTTATAGACCACATCGAACACCGCGCTACACCGGGCCACCACCCGCTCGCTCACAGGGCAGGCCTCCCAGTGGGGATACATGCCCACGCTGGTGGCGTTTACCAGCAGGCCATAGCGGCAGGGGGGCTCCTCCTCCAGCTCCCGGTAGCTTTCTACCGTGACCAAGAAGCGCTGGTCCCCCCGGCCCCGGGCAAACTCCGCCAGCTTATTGGCCAAATCCATCGCCTTTTCGTAGGAACCCTCCCGGTGGACCAGGGTGATGTCAAAATCCTTATGCTGGATCGCCGCCTGAAAAGCTACGGCCTTGGCCGCACCGCCGCTACCCAGAATCAGCACTTTCCGGCGGAAATCCAGACCGTGGATAGCCAGAGATACCGCCGCGCCGGCGCCATCGGTGGTATAGCCGTAAAGCCTGCCGTCCACCACCTTTACGGTGTTCACCGAGCCGCATAGCTTCGCGCTCTCGCACATATCCTCAAGGTAAGGTATGATAGCTGTCTTATGGGGGATGGTAACGTTAAAGCAATCCAGTTCCCGCAGTTTTGGTAACGCCGCTTTCAAATCTGGCACATCCAGCACCTGATACTCCATTGGAATGTTGGATAGCTCAAATAGGCGTTTCTGAATAAAAGGCGACATGGTATGCCCAATGGGGTGGCCAATCACCCCTGCTCGGACAGCCGCCTTGCCGGCGGCCATCTTTTGTGTGATCATGGAGATTTTCCCTCTTCCTTTCTGGATTTTGTGGACCATAGCCGGGAAAAAGGCCCAAATATGGATTTTTTTTCATTTCATAGTTGACAAAGGGCCACGCAGTAAATAAAATGAAAGGGATAGATGTACTCACCGTAAGCTCCGGTATGGGACTATTATAGCACAGGCGTGCAGGTTTGTCCATCATCACTCACAGCGGCTCAAGCTGTTAGGGAATCCGTCCCGTTGGACTGGACTCCCACAAATATGAAATATCTAAAATTAGGAGGCAGCAAAGATGGTTCTGGAAAAAATTAAAACAATACTCAGTGAGCAGTTCAGTGTAGAAGAAAGTGAGATCTCTCCTGATACTCTTTTGGAGGACGACCTGGGGGCCGACTCCTTGGATGTCGTGGACCTGCTGATGACCATTGAGGACGATTTTGAGGTGGAGATTCCCGACGAAGAGGTAGAAAATATCAAGACCGTGGGCGCGCTGGTAGAGTACATCGAGAGCCATTCTCAGGACTAAGCCCCGCTTTCGGCCCGCGGCAGACCTTTTGCCCGGGCTTTTTTCATCTTTCTAAACCAGCGGCGGCCTTTGTCACCATTGTTCTAAACTCTGACAATGTACAGAACACTTATGAGGCGCTTAAGGCCAAGGGCCTTGAAATCGACCCGTCCAAAACCGCTGTCTGGGGCGTTCAGGAGCTAACCTTCCAGGACCCGGACAGTAATGAGATGGGATTTCCCTAGTGACAAAAAGAGCCCCTTTGACTGGGGCTTTTTCTTTTGCATCGGTCTGGCCTGCTCATAAAATTGCACCCGGTTTTTTGCGCAAATTCCTTGCAAATCCCTACCGTTCCCGTTATAATGAGTAGGAATACGCAATCGGAAAGGACGATGGATATGGCACAACAAAAAAAGATGGTAGAGGCCATCACCTCTATGGATGAGGACTTTACCCAGTGGTATACCGATGTAGTAAAAAAGGCCGAGCTGGCCGACTACTCCAGCGTAAAGGGCTGCATTGTGTACGAGCCTTACGGCTATGCCATTTGGGAGAACATCCAGCATGAGATGGACGTCCGCTTTAAAAAGCTGGGTGTGCGGAATGTCTGTATGCCCATGCTTATTCCCGAGAGCCTGCTGCAAAAGGAAAAGGACCACATTGACGGCTTCGCCCCCGAGTGCGCCGTGGTAACCCAGGGGGGCGGTGAAGACCTAAGCGAAAAGCTGTACATCCGCCCTACCAGCGAAGTGTTGTTTTGTGAGCATTACCAGAAGGTGATCCACTCTTATCGAGACTTGCCCAAGCTGTATAACCAGTGGTGTTCGGTAGTACGCTGGGAAAAGACTACACGGCCATTCCTGCGAGGTATGGAGTTTTTGTGGCAAGAGGGTCATACCATGCACGAAACCCCCGAGGAGGCCCAGGAATTCGCCCTAAAAATGCTACGGGTATACGAAGAGGTTTATCGGGACGTGCTGGCTATACCCCCTGTAGTGGGCAAAAAGACGGAAAAGGAGAAGTTCGCCGGGGCCGAGGCCACCTATACCCTGGAACCCATGATGCACAATGGCGTGGCCCTTCAGGGCGGCACCACCCATTACTTTGGCGATGGCTTTGCTAAAGCTTTTGGGATTGCTTTCACCGGTCGGGACAATCAGCTGAGCGCCCCCTTCCAGACCTCCTGGGGCATGAGCACCCGGCTCATCGGTGCGGTGATTATGGTTCACGGAGATGACAGCGGCCTGGTATTGCCCCCCAAGGTGGCTCCTGTACAGGTGGTTATTCTGCCCATTGCCATGCACAAGCCAGGAGTACTAGAAAAGGCTCGAGAGCTTTGTGAGCGCCTCTCGGAAAAATTCCGGGTAAAACTAGATGACAGCGATAACTCTCCCGGGTGGAAATTTTCGCAGTATGAGATGCAGGGCGTACCTCTGCGTCTAGAAATTGGTCCCAAAGACATCGAAAATAGCCAGTGTGTGCTGGTGCGCCGGGACAATCGAGCAAAGACTTTTGTCTCACTGGATCAGTTGGAAGAGACTATTACCCATAGCTTGGAAGAACTACACCAGGCTATGTATCAAAAGGCCCAGGAAAACCTGGCACAAAAGACTCACGTGGCCACCACCCACGAAGAATTTTTGGATCTTGCAAAAAATAGGCCAGGCTTCATCAAGGCCATGTGGTGCGGCGACAGTGCCTGCGAGGACCAGCTGAAAGACGAGACCGGCGGCGTAAAGAGCCGGTGTATTCCTTTTGAGGAGGAACCTGTTTCCGACGTATGTGTCTGCTGCGGAAAGCCCGCTAAGCATATGCTATACTGGGGCCGTCAGTACTAAAGAATCGACTACTGAAGCCGTGTTCCTCTTTTGGAACATGGCTTCTTGTATTTCATGAGATTTAACGTGGACTTGTTTTATTCCATCTGTAAAATAGGTGGGGAGACTCCTTGTACCCTTTTCAAAATTGTTATAGAAAAATGCAATAATTTCCTTTACTTTTTAGGGCTGGTGATATACAATAGAAATTGTAATCCATATGCGTTTTCGCATATAGCATATATGAATTTGGAGGATGATTCCCATGGCAAAACTAAAAATTGGCTTTATCGGCTGCGGCGGCATCGCCAACCAGAAGCATCTGCCTGGCATGGCTCAGCAGACTGAGTATGTCGATTTAGTCGCTTTCTGCGATCTTATCCCCGAGCGCGCCGAGAAGGCCGCTAAAGAGTACGGTACCCCTGACGCCAAGGTCTATACTGATTACCATGAGCTGCTGGCGGACAAGTCTATTGATGCTGTGCATGTACTGACCCCCAACATTGCCCACTGTGAGATCACTGTGGCCGCTTTGGAGGCTGGCAAGCATGTTTTGTGCGAAAAGCCCATGGCCGCTACCCCCGAGGATGCCCAGAAGATGCTGGACGCCCGGGACCGCACCGGCAAGATGCTGACTATTGGTTACCAGTATCGTCACTTCCATGAGAACGCCGTGGCCCGGGCCGTTGTGGCCGATGGCTGGCTGGGGGACATCTACTACGCCGAGGCCACCTACCTGCGCCGCCGTGGTGTGCCTACCTGGGGCGTGTTTACTGACAAGTCCAAGCAGGGCGGCGGTCCGCTAATCGACATTGGCACCCATGCTCTGGACAATACCTTGTTCCTGATGCAGAACTATGATGTAGACTATGTAGTCGGCACTTCTTTCGAGAAGCTGGGCCGTCTGCTTGGGCCCAAGGAGCAGGGCCAGGTTAACTGGCGGGGTGAATTTGACAGCTGGAACAACGAAACCTATGACGTAGAGGACTCTGCCGTGGGCCAGATTAAGATGAAGAACGGCGCTGTTATCAATCTGCGGGCTTCTTGGGCCCTGAACATGGCCGAAAAGGCTGGCTGTGACAACCAGGCCCACACTCTGTTGTGTGGCACCAAGGGCGGCCTGGACACCATGGAGGGTCGTGTGCGTCTGAACCATGTGGTTGCTGGTCAGCCCAGCATCACCTGGGTAGGTGAAAAGGTGTCCGGTTATATCCCCGGTTTCAGCCAGGGCCCCGCACCTATCAGCAAGGAGCATGACATCTGGGTAAAGGCTCTGCGCGGCGAAGGCGAGCTGTTTGTTACTGCCGATCAGGCCTTTGTGGTCACCAAGATTCTGGACGCCATCTATCAGTCCAGCCGTACTGGCCAGGCCATCAAGTTCTAAGACAAGCCTCAAAGAGCAATTCTTAATAGCCTTACGCTCAAGGCCGCGTTTTTGGCTCTTGCCAAGTTTTCAGCGCGGCCTTGAACTATATAATACGCACCTACTGAGAAAGGAACATATTCAAATATGGAAAATATTAATTTGCAGCTGTACTCTTTTGGTCATGACTGCCCCCTCTCTCCTCTGGAGAAAATCAAGGCTGCCGGTGAGATGGGCTATGCCGGTGTGGAGTTTGCCCGAGACTATGACGGTATTCCTGTAGAAGATGTAAAAAAGGCTTTGGATGAGGCTGGTGTCAAAGCGGTTTCCGCTCACGTGGGCTTTGACAAAATGGCTGAGGATTTGCCCTACTTAGCTCAGCTAGGCGTAAAGTATGTAGCCTGCCCTATGACCGCCTTTGCCGACGTGGAGGAAGCCAAAGAGGTAGCTGCCGAGCTAAACAAGTGGGGGGAGGAAGCCAAAAAGTACGGTATTACCATTGGATATCATAATCATACCCAGGAGTTCAATAAGGACCAGGACAAGTACCTCTTTGACTGGGTAATGGAGAATACCAACCCGGACACTGTGGCCTTTGAAATCGACTGCGGCTGGGCCTCTGCTGCCGGCATTAACCCGGTGGAGTATATTAACCAGCACGCTGGGCGTATTGCTGCCATCCATATCAAGGAAAACGGCGCGGTCATTGGTCCGGATAAGGCGAACTCCCGGAAGGATCCTCCGAAGATGAAGTTTGAGCTAGACGAAAATGGCAAGCCTATCTTCCCCCCTGAGTTCCTGCGGATGATGGAAGAGCGGGATAAGCTGAACGTAGCCACTGGCAGCGGTATTGTAAACTGGAAAGCCATAAAAGCCGCTGCGGACGCCCAGCGTGACGGGGTAATCTATGTAGTGGAACGTGAGGCTAACTATGGCGGTAAGGACCGTATTTCCTGTCTGAAAGAGGACATTGCCTGGCTGAAAGCAAATGTCTAATGTATCAGTAGACCTATCATTGATACTTATATCAATGAGGCGGCGCATGAACTTTCAATTCATGCGCCGCTTTTATTTACATATTCAAACTTCTCCTAATTATTGAGCAATATGCCACACGCGATTCGCTTAGTTATAATTCTTAAGAAGAATTATAACTGCGTGCTCTCTGTGTATAATAGAAAATAGCATTGTTAAGCTAAATTCCAAATAAGGAGGGCTCAATGAAACGGGTATTTTTGTTCATATTCAGTGTCGTCTGTCTGCTAACCGCTCTACCAGGCTGCGGCGGTAGCTTTCAAGAAGGCATGGAGTTCACCTATCTTCTTCCCCAAAATGTGGATACCTTGGACCCTCAAACCGCATCTCGTTCCTCCTCTTATCTGGTAATCGGCTCCATTTTCCAGGGGCTGTGCAAAATTGATCCCGATGGCGACGTGGTGCCTGGGGCTGCCAAAAGCTGGGAAGTCAACGAGACCTTCACACAGTTTACCTTTCATCTAAATAATGATTCTTACTGGAGCAATGGCCAGCCGGTCACTGCTGATGATTTCCTCTTTGCTATTCAGCGCGCCCTACGTCCTGAAACAGCTACACCCTCTGTAGACGATCTTTTTATCATCCAAGGGGCTAGAGCCGTATACAAGGGGGAAGCCGATATATCTTATCTGGGAGTTTGGGCCGAAGACGAGCGTACCTTGGTAGTACAGCTGGAACGCAGTTACCCGGACTTCCCTGCCCTAACAGCCGGTACGCACTACATGCCCTGCAACAGGGTTTATTTTGAAGAATGTGCCGGACATTATGGACTTTCCTCGGAATATCTTATTACCAATGGTCCATTTACCTTTACCAGTATTTACTCTTGGGACACTAACTATGGCAGCCGGAAAATTGAGCTGGAACCCTCTTCCCATTACCGAGAGGCTAAGAAGGTCTCCCCCGCTAAACTCACTTATTTGATTGACTATGAGGACGAACTCGTTCAAAATCCTGTGTCGGCCCTTGTCAGCGGAAATACGGACATTACCATATTAACCGAAAATGCCGCCCAAGAGGCCGCCGCCCAGGGCTGTGATATTCAGGTTTTGGATGACGCCGTGACCGGACTTCTGTTCAATTCCAAGGCCGATGTAGTGAAGCATCACGAGGCCCGGGAAGTGTTCTTTAAAACCCTGAATCGTCAGGAGCTGCTGGACCGGCGTAAAGACAAAAAAAGCGGTGAAGCTATGGGGATTATGCCGGATTGTGTCCGCTGGGGCGGAGAATCCTACTATGCGGACGGCGTGCAGATGTTTCCCCCAGAAGATCCTGCTGTGATGACTGATGTGTTACCTAAACTACTGAAGGAACTGGATGTCTCTCAGTTACCCAGTATTACAGTGATTTGTCCTGACGACGAAGAGTCTATTTCTCTGGCCAATGGTCTTTTGGTGTGCTGGAACGACCGTCTGGGCAATGCGTTTAATATCAACCCGCTACCTGACGCTGAGTTTCAGGAGTGTATCGCCACTGGAGAGTATCAGGCTGCCATCTATACTCTTCGCGCCGGAGGCACCACCCCTTATCAGGTCCTTAAGGCATTTGAAAGTTCCTCCAGTCCTACTCTTTTTGAAAACGAAGAGTACGATGCCCTTCTCCACTCCTTGGATTTCCAACTGTTCTCATACAGGGGGCTGGAGTCTTACTTGCAGGACCAGTATATTTTCTATCCCCTGTTCAGCGACAAAACCTATTATGTCAGTAGCCCTATGAGCCGAGATATTTTTGCCGCCCCGGACCTAACCATTGATTTCTCCCACGCAAAAAAGAAGGAGTGACTATGCGCACAGAATTTATCAGCCTGGAAGAGGCAAGAGTTTTTTTAACTCAGGGTGACAAAGGCGATTCATCCAATCGAGTAGACCTCCAGGCAGATCAGCGGCTACTTCAGATAGGGCTCCGTAACGCTCTCACCCCACGCCAGTTAGAATGTGTGCAGCTATATTATTTCAAAGGTTACACGATGGAGCAGACTGGCGAAGAACTGGGAATTGGTAAAGCCACTGTCTGCCGGCATCTACAGAAAGCTAAAACTCGCCTAAACCGATTTTTTCAGCTGGCCAGAGAAATTCAGGAAAAACAACACAAAATATTTTAGCTTTTAAATTCATTTGGGCTGGACCTTTCCTTTTAGGAAAAGTCTAGCCATTTTATTTGTTGTTTAAAATTCTCTCTTCTCTCATCATAAAAAGCTTGACATTTGCGAACACATGTTCTAAAATAATATAGATACATCACCACCCTTGTTTACCATAGGCTATATAATTGCTATTAATATTGTACTAACTAATACGCAACAACGCCACCAAATGGTCATCTGAAAATTCTAAGGTGTTGTAACTTATAAAATGAATGGGGGCGCCAAGGTTTGGAAAACGGAATTCTTCACGTAGATATGAATAATTTCTATGCCTCGGTAGAGGCTCTTTACGATCCCTCCCTGCGGAAAGGCCCCGTGGCAGTGGCCGGCGACAAAGAAAGCCGTCACGGCATTATTTTGGCCAAAAATAACCTTGCTAAGGAGAAAGGCGTAAAAACCGCCGAACCTATTTGGCAAGCCATGAAAAAGTGTCCTAACCTAAGGCTAGTGCCACCCCACCACGACCGCTATGCTTTGTATTCAAAATTAGCAAAAAAAATGTACTGCGACTATACCGACCGTGTGGAATCTTTTGGGCTGGATGAGTGCTGGCTGGACGTATATGATAGCGAGAAGCTTTTTGGCAGTGGATGGAACATTGCCCAGGAAATCCGCCGTCGGGTCAAGGAAGAGTTGGGGCTTACCGTTTCCGTGGGAGTTTCCTTCAATAAGATATTTGCCAAGCTAGGCAGTGATTACAAAAAACCGGATGCCATAACCGAGTTTGGCCGCAAAGAAATGGAAACCGTGATATGGAAAATGCCATGTTCCGAGCTATTGCTGGTGGGGCCTAGCACCCAACGTACCCTACTAAAGTACGGTATACGTACTATTGGAGAACTTGCAAAGGTGGATTTGGTTTTCATACGCAGGTTGATGGGCCGTATGGGCGAAACCTTGTGGACGTATGCAAATGGACTTGACAATGATCCTGTGCAGCGAATAGATGCCCAGGAGGAGCCAAAAACCATTGGTAATAGCGTAACCTTAGCCCATGATATTACCACTGAGGTCCAGGCGAAGAAAACGCTCTTTCACCTGGCGGAAACCGTATCCGCACGCCTGCGGAAATATGGATTAAAGGCCGGCGAGGTGCAAATCACAGTGCGCAATCATGAATTTCAAGAGCTTCAGCGGCAAAAGCGTCTGGCTGCGGCGGTATGTGACAGTCGGTCCATCTACCGGACCGCGCTGGAGCTCTATCTTCGGGAAAACAAAAAATGGGCTGTACGGTTATTAGGGATCCGTGCTGGTCAACTTTCCCCAGCAGAGGCCACACAAGTGAGTTTATTTGAAGAGAGTGACGGATTAAAACGCCGGGAACAGTTGGAGAATGCAGTGGACCGGGTGCGGGAAAAGTATGGGCCAGAAAGTTTGACTCATGCTTTTGTGATGAGCCAGGAGAATGCGAACAGAACTGGGGAAATATAACCCTTCTTCCCCATACTGGTAGGAGAGTGGCTATGGACATCTTTGAAAAATTAGAAATTTTAACTGACGCCGCCAAGTATGATGTGGCATGCACTTCCAGCGGCGTAGACCGTCCAGCCCAGCCTGGTAAGCTGGGTAATGCGGTAAAGGCTGGCATTTGTCACAGTTTTGCCGCAGACGGCCGGTGCATCTCCCTCTTGAAAGTGTTGATGAGTAATGACTGCGCCTTTGATTGCTCCTACTGCGTAAACCGCCGCACCAATGAATGTACACGAGCTACCTTTACGCCTCAGGAACTCTGCGATTTAACTATGCAGTTTTACCGGCGCAACTATATTGAAGGATTATTCCTATCTTCCGCCGTAATCAGAAATCCTGACTATACCTGTGAGCTAATGTTAACGGCCATAAAAATGCTCCGGGAAATTCATGGCTTTTGGGGCTATGTACACATTAAAGCCATCCCTGGGGCCAGTCAGCGACTGACCGAACAGCTGGGGCTTTACGCCGACCGTATGAGCGTGAACATTGAATTGCCATCAGGAGATAGCTTAAAGCGTTTGGCTCCTCAAAAAAGCAAAGAAAAGATATTGGTCCCCATGGGCCGCATTCGGGATGGCATTGCTCAGAACAGCCGAGAAATTGTCAAGTACAAATCCGCGCCACGTTTTGTCCCTGCTGGACAGTCCACTCAAATGATCATTGGCGCAAGTCCGGAGAGCGACCGGCAAATTCTGCGGCTGACAGAGGGTCTGTATAAAAAATATCAACTGAAACGGGTATTCTTCTCCGCCTATATGCCCGTGGTGGAAGACCGTGCCCTGCCTGCCCTGACCACCCCGCCCCCACTGCTGCGAGAGCACCGGCTATATCAGGCAGACTGGCTGCTGCGGTTTTATGGCTTTACAGCCGGAGAGATCTTGGATGATAGCACTCCAGACTTTAATCCTCTTTTGGACCCCAAATGTAACTGGGCTGTCAACCATATGGATCAATTTCCCGTAGAGATAAACCGCGCGCCCTATGAAATGCTCCTACGGGTACCTGGCATTGGTGTAAAGAGTGCCATGCGGATACGGGCGGCCCGTCGGCAGCAGAAGCTGGAATTTGAGGGGCTAAAAAAACTTGGGGTCGTTTTAAAACGAGCCAGGTTTTTTGTGGTGTGCTCGGGCAAAAGTATCTCACCTTTGCCCATGGACAATCCCACCGTAATTGCCGGGGCTATTGGAGAACGGGCTCTGGCCCGACAAACGCAACGGGACCGGTTGGAAACCGGATTTGAACAGCTTTCATTGTTCTCCCCTACCCAAGAGGATGGAGTAAAGTGTCTAACAGGACAGATTTGATTTAACAAAAGTCCATAAGGTCTGGTCTTGTATGCATTACAAAAAGGAGGCTTTAACCATGCCCACGCAAGCCAACTTGGTTTACCGCTATGACGGTAGCTATCAGGGATTTCTTTGTTGCGTAGCCCAATGTTTTACGGACAAACGCTTACCCCAAGGGGTTCAGTCCCTGGACGAACCCCAAGCTACCCTATTCCCTATCCAAGCGGTAGCCACCCAGCCGGAGCTAGCGCAGCGAGTGGAAAACTCACTCAGCAGAAAAATCTCTCCCTTAGCTGCCGACATGGTACGCAGAGGCTTCCTCACCTGTATGGAGGACAAGGAGCTGCGGCTCATCCGCTTTATCCTTCTTGGATACAAGCACGGGCCCCGAGTGACAAGCCTTTCGGTAAATGATGACGTACATGCATTGGATAAAGCTCTTTTATATCTCAAGAATGAAGCCCACTACCATGTGGAATTTCTTCGCTTTGCCGACTGCGGAGGCTTTTTAGCGGGAATGATCACCCCGAACAACCTAGTTCTACCACTGATTGTTGGACATTTCTGTGAACGGCTGAATACCGAAAACTTTGTAATCTTCGACAAAAATCATGGGATGGGTTTTGTACACCAGCGGGGATCAAATAGCCGGCAAGAGTTCTTTTATGCTGATTCCGTAGACCTACCAGAGCCCCAGGAGAATGAGGTAAAATATCAAGAGCTTTGGCGGCTCTTTTATAAAACAATTGCGGTAGAAGGACGTGTGAACCATCAGCTGCGTCGGGGAAATATGCCCATGCGATACTGGAAAAACATGACAGAGTTTATGGGATCTGCTCAATAGAAATCTAAGGCATTTAGTGACTATTGGTCATATATAAAAAACTTTTCAATTTACTCTTGCATTTTTAGATAAAATATGGGATGATAATAAGGGCGATTCTTTGTGGATTCTTCAGGAATGACCGCCCTGGAAAGGGGTGCTGCCGAATGGCAAAAACACTGACAAAAACAAATGAAAAAAGATTCACAAAAACCGAAAAAAGCTGGATTATGTACGATTGGGCCAATTCGGTGTACGCTACTAACATTTTAGCCGTTATCTTCCCTATCTACTTTGGCAATGTCTGTCAGCAGAATGGTGCCGATAACCTAGTACTGTGGTCCTATGGTACCTCGGCCGCCACCTTTATTGTTGCCATTCTAGCGCCTATCTTGGGGGCCTTAGCGGACCACAAGGGACACAAGATGCGGTTATTTGCAGGCTTTTTAGCCATAGGCGTAGTATTCACTCTTTGCAGTGCCTTATTTGACCAATATCAAATGCTGCTGGTAGGATATGTTATCTCACACATCGGTTTTTCTGGATCCTGCCTATTTTATGATTCCTTTCTCACTGATGTGACCACTAACGAGCGAATGGATCGGGTATCCTCCTGGGGATATGCTATGGGGTATATTGGCGGGAGTACCATCCCCTTTATAATTTCTATTGTCATTCTGGTTGTGATGGGGATGTCTAATATGCTTGCCTTTAAGCTTGTGATCGTACTGACCAGTTTATGGTGGGCAATCTTCAGTATTCCATTTTTGAAAAATGTGCGTCAAATATACTACATTCAACCACAAAAGAATCTGCTGCGCTCCACGTTCTCTAATCTCTTGCATACAGCCAAAAGCATTTTTTCTCATAAAAAAATTCTTCTTTTTATGCTGGCCTATTTCTTCTATATCGATGGAGTTAATACCATAATTGCCGTGTCCACCTCTTATGGCTCTAAACTGGGTATGGACAATATCAGCATGATTTTAGCCCTCTTGATGACCCAGATTGTTGCGGTACCTTTCTCCATCCTATTTGGCAAGCTAGCTGGAAAAACTGGTGCTTTAAATGCCCTTCGTGGAGCTGTTTGCGTGTACTTTTTTATCTGCCTGGTAGGCTTTTACATGGGCTTCAATATTGAACAAAATCCTGATAATTCGTCGGCACTTACTTTATCACTGGTCTTGTTCTGGTGTATGGCCTTTCTGGTGGGGACAGTGCAAGGAGGCATCCAGGCTATTTCCCGGTCCCATTTTGGCAAATTGATTCCAGCAGAACGCTCTAACGAGTATTTCGGATTCTTCGACATTTTTGGTAAATTCGCCGCTGTTATTGGGCCATTGCTGGTAGCCATGTTCACTCAGCTAACTGGGCGAGATTCTATTGGAGTGATCAGCTTGGCGGTATTGTTCCTATTAGGGTTCGTTTTGCTAAGTTTAGGACAACGCAGAGAATCGTAAAATTCTACTTAATATATATAAGATAAAAAAACAAGGGAATTTTCAAAATGAAAAATCCCTTGTTTTTTTATAACATTTAGTATAGGAGCTTAGAACTTATTGCCCCGCGCCACATAGCTAGTATGCAGCACTTCATGGGCCTTGTGGCTGCCAGGTTCGCCCAGGAACTCCTCATAACATTTCTTTACTACCGGGTTATCATGAGACTTCCGCAGCGGCATATTCTTGTCCTGGTCATATAGGGCCTTAGCGCGCAGAGTCTTAATGTCATTGTAAGCCCAATCATTGGCACTACGGACTGGCTGTCCACCACCGTTGACACAACCACCAGGGCAGCACATGACCTCAATAAACTGATAATCCGCCTCGCCAGCACGGACCTTTTTCAAGATCGTGTCCGCATTGGACAGACCGCTAACTACCGCTACCTTCACGTCCATACCAGCTACGTTATAAACAGCTTCTTTAATGCCATCCGTGCCACGAATCTCGTTGTACTCAATAGCATCCTGGCTTTCGCCGGTAAGCACATCAGCCGCGGTACGCAGAGCAGCCTCCATTACGCCGCCTGTTGCACCAAAGATAACTGCTGCACCAGTAGAAACACCCATGGCATCATCAAATGTTTCGTCGGGCAAAGCATTAAAGTTCAACTGGGCTTTTTTGATGAGACGGGCCAACTCACGGGTGGTCAAGCTAATGTCTACATCGGGTAGGCCGGCGGCAGACTCATCGTCCCGCTTAATCTCAAACTTCTTGGCAGTACAGGGCATGATGGATACAGATACGATCTTCTGAGGATCAATGCCCTCTTTCTCGGCGTACCAAGTCTTGATCAAGGCACCAGTCATATTCTGAGGTGATTTACAGCTGGACAAATTAGGCAGCAGATCAGGATAGTAATGCTCACAAAACTTAATCCAGCCAGGTGAGCAGGAGGTAATCATTGGCAGAGTACCACCATTCTTTACCCGATCAACGAACTCATGGGCCTCCTCCATAATGGTCATGTCCGCACCGAAATCGGTATCGAATACCTTATCAAAGCCCAAACGACGCAGGGCCGCAGCCATTTTTCCCTCTACGTTGGTGCCAATGGGCAGACCAAATTCCTCACCCAGAGCAGCGCGAACCGCAGGAGCCGTTTGTACAATAACAATCTTGTCGGGGTCATTAATGGCCTCAATCACCTCGTGAGTGTTGTCCTTCTCCGTGAGAGCGCCAGTGGGACAGCTGACGATGCACTGTCCGCAGGCAACACAGGAAACATTATCCAATGTGTTCTCAAATGCACAGCCGATCTCAGTATCAAAACCCCGGTTATTTGCGCCGATGACCGCCACATGCTGGTTCTGGCAAGCAGCTACACACCGGCGGCACAGTACACACTTGGCGTTATTACGCTCCAGATACTGAGTGGAGCAGTCCTTATTACCCGCAGGCATAATGCCCTCAAAACGGCTATCCTCTTCAATCCCCATATCAGCGCAGAGCTTTTGCAGCTCACAGTTGCCACTGCGCTCACAGGTCAGACACTTGCGTTCGTGGACAGAGAGCAAAAGCTCCAGGGTCATCTTCCGGGACTCCTGGACCTTAGGAGAGTTGGTGAAGATCTCCATCCCTTCGTTCACCGGATAGACACAGGCAGCTGCCAGGGACCGGGCTCCCTTCACTTCCACCATACACATACGGCAAGCGCCGATTTGGTTGATGTCCTTCAGATAACAGAGAGTAGGGATATCAATGCCGGCGTGGCGAGCAGCTTCCAGGATAGTGGCATCCTTAGGAACCTGATAGTCTACGCCGTTTATTTTTACGTTGACCATATCCATAGACTTATAATCAATCCTTTCTGGGATTTGTTTACAACAAAGATCACATTCGCGAAAAGCAGCTTCATTGCTATAATCTATCATAGCACATTACGCTCCCGCAAAGTCGGTCAGAGCATGTACGCTCTTTAATGCGCCGCTTATTTCTTCACAACAGCGTTAAACTTACACTTCTCCATGCACACGCCACACTTGATGCACTTTTCCGTGTCAATAATATGGGGCTGCTTGACAGAGCCGGAAATGGCTCCAACAGGACAGTTACGGGCACAAAGGGTACAGCCCTTGCACTTATCAGCCTCAATATGGAAATTGGTCAACGCCTTGCACGCTCCGGCGGGGCAGCGGTGCTCGGTAACGTGGGCCTCATACTCGTCCCGGTAATACTTCAGGGTGGATAGCACCGGATTGGGAGCTGTCTGGCCTAAGCCGCACAGAGAATTCTCTTTAATGTAGTAACACAACTCCTCCATCTTATCAATGTCCTCCAGAGTTCCGTTACCCTTGGTAATCTTGTCAAGAATTTCCAGCAGACGCTTGGTGCCCACCCGGCAGGGAGTGCACTTGCCGCAGCTTTCATCAACCGTGAATTCCAGAAAGAACTTAGCGATATCTACCATACAGGTGGTCTCATCCATGACAATTAGACCACCGGACCCCATCATAGAGCCAATGGCAATCAGGTTATCATAGTCAATGGGAGTGTCGATCAGAGAGGCCGGGATACAGCCGCCAGAAGGACCGCCAGTCTGAGCAGCCTTAAAGGTATGGCCATCCGGTACACCACCCCCGATATCTTCAACTACCTCGCGTAGAGTGGTACCCATAGGTACCTCCACCAGGCCGGTATTTGTGATCTTACCGCCCAGAGCAAATACCTTAGTACCAGGAGACTTTTCGGTACCAATGGACTTGAACCAGTCTGCGCCCTTCAAGATAATCTGAGGGATGTTGGCGTAGGTCTCCACATTGTTCAGCACAGTGGGTTTGCCAAACAGGCCCTTCACTGCCGGGAACGGCGGACGCACTCGAGGCTCGCCGCGCTTGCCCTCAATAGAGGTCATTAAGGCGGTCTCCTCGCCGCAAACGAAAGCACCGGCGCCCAGGCGAATGTCTATGTCAAAGTCAAAACCGGAATCAAAAATATTCTTACCCAAAAGGCCATAGTCCCGAGCCTGTTGAATGGCAATTTGCAGGCGCTTGACCGCGATGGGGTACTCTGCACGGATGTATATATAACCCTGAGATGCGCCAATGGCATAGCCGGCAATGGCCATAGCCTCCAGCACACTGTGGGGGTCTCCTTCCAACACGGAACGATCCATAAACGCGCCCGGGTCACCTTCGTCCGCGTTACAGCAAGCATACTTCTGATCCGCCTGGTTAGCAGCCGCAAATTTCCACTTAAGCCCTGTGGGGAAACCCGCACCGCCGCGGCCACGAAGTCCGGAGGCCAGCATCAGATCAATGACCTGCTGGGGAGTCATTTCTGTAAGGACCTTACCAAGAGCGGCATAGCCGTCCTGGGCAATGTACTCATCGATGAGCTCTGGGTTAATCACACCGCAGTTACGTAAGGCAATACGCATCTGCTTGGCATAAAATTTTGTCTCGTTAAGAGACTTTGTTGTGTTGTCGTCCACCACGGTCTCCTGATACAGCAGGCGGGTGACAATACGGCCCTTGAGAAGATGCTCGGAGACGATTTCGGGTACATCCTCGGGAGTAACGCGGCTATAAAACGCGCCCTCGGGATAGACCACCATAATGGGGCCCAACGCACACAGGCCAAAGCAGCCGGTACGGATGACATTCACTTCTTTATCCAAACCCTGGGCCTTAATCTCCTCATTGAGCTTTTCAATAATCTGCTCACTGTTCGAGGAGGTGCAGCCGGTGCCGCCGCATACCAGCACATTTGAACGGAACATAGGTTTTACCTCCCTTTTTATTTCGCGCCAATTGCATTGGCGCCGATAGTATATTCTGTAACAACATTACCGTTTACCAGATGATCGTTAACCACGCGAACAGCTTTTTCAGCAGTCATCTTTACATAGGTGACCTTTTCCTTGCCAGGAGTGATAACTTCCACCACAGGCTCGTATTGACAAATACCGATACAGCCGGTCTGAGTAACCATGGTATCCTTCAGGCCGCGTTTTGCCACCTCTTCTACAAAGGCAGTCAGTACCGGGCGTGCGCCTGCGGCAATACCACAAGTGGCCATGCCTACCAGCACACGAGTCTCGGCCTCGGCGTTCTCACGGATATTCACAGAAGCCCGGGCCTTGTCGCGGATGGCTTGTAGTTCTGCTAATGATTTCATAATTGTAAATAGCTCCTTTCAAATGAATCGTAAAGAAGATTTATTACATAATGTGATAAAAGAGCCGGGTTATTCCTCCCCCAAAAGCTCTGCGGTGTTCTCGGTCAGGTAGTCTTTTATCCATACGACCACGTCCGGGGCATCCAGAGGCACATCGTTCCCCAGAACCTGCCGCAATTCTGTGGTTTTCAAGTCAAACTTCCGCTCCTCCCCGTCTTCGTCCAGTCTCCGGCGGCGAAAGATGAAGTCTAAATTCGGGTTACAGGAGACCAGCAGCTGAATGGTACTGTTAATGTCTCCCAGAGGAATCATATCCACGCTAGAAGGTTTGAACACAGCTGTAGTAGTAGTACCCACTCCCACAGTAGACTGAATTTCAAAGCTTCCACCAGTCATTTCAGCCTCCATCTTGAAAAGTGGCACCCCCAACCCCACACTGCGGGTGGTTCGGGTGGTAAAAAATGGATCTGTCACGTGGGCCACCTGCTCGGGGGTCATCCCCCGACCGTTGTCACCGATGCTAATGGACATGGTATCAGCGGCCAGGTCCTCGTCTACCGTCACAGTGATCAGGCTGGCCCCGGCAGAGATGGAATTTTGCACGATGTCCATAACGTTCAAGGATAGCTCACGCATGTTTGATCATTCCCTATACTTATCTAGTATGCCGTCTACGTCCTCGGGGACCAATCGACCGTAAACGTCCTCATTAATCATCATAACCGGGGCCAGGCCGCAGGCGCCAATGCACCGGCAGGCCGTAAGGGAAAACAGACCGTCCTCTGTACACTCCTCAGGTCCAATCCCCAGCTTTTGGGTAATGCGGTCCAGAACCTTGTCGGACCCTTTTACATAGCAGGCTGTGCCTAGGCACACCGAGATATGGTTGCGGCCCTTGGGGGTAAGGGAGAACTGGGAATAGAAGGTAGAGACGCCGTAAACCTCTTCCAGCGGTACATTAAGGCCATCGGCAATCTTCTTCTGTACCTCCAGGGGCAGATAACCATAAATGTCCTGGGCCTGGTGCAGAGCGGGCATAACCGCGCCAGGCTGGCCCTGCAAGCTTTTGATGACCTCATCCAGCTTTTGGGCCTGCTCAGCGGTGTCATGGAAAGGCAAACTGCTGATACGTTTTTGCATGATCGTCCATCTTCCTTTCTTAACTTTCGTTTGTACAGCTAAATATATCAAAATAATTCGCAGTTATAATTCCAAAAAAGAATTATTCGTAAAAGAACAACAATTTCCATCTTTTTTTATCGATAGAAGTGGTAATTGTTCCCAAAATATCGATATATTTTATCGATACTAAATGTTCTAAAAACTTCAGCTACCCAAAACATTGCAATGATTCAGAGATCGTTCTGCCTCTCACTTACATGCCAAGACCCGAAATTCCTTTTTGTAGTGCATGAATAACCGCCCGGGCAGTGGGCTCTTCAAGAGAAATCTTTAACGCCTGAGAAACCGCTAGGGTATCTAAATAATGGCTGTCTGAGTCCCGAACAATGCCCATGGCCTTCAGCTCTGGGTTGTGTTCCAGCAGCGCCGGCAAGTCTGCGTCCCGAGTGACCTCTGCTAGGGTATACCCTCCTTCCGGTGGGATGCTGCCTAGGGCAGCTATCACACTGTAGGAATCCCGGTCCACATGCGCAGGAAAGGCCGTACCGCCGTACTGTTCCGTCAGAGCCTTTACCTCATCCACCCCAATGAAAGAGGATACTAACAACAAATCCTCCAGGGTACTGGTAAGCTGGTCATCCTGGTCCAGAATGCGCTGCTCGCCGAAAATCTCCGCCTTGTTTTTGATATGGGGCATGTTATCATATATGTAGCGGTCGAAGTCCATAGCACCCTCTAAGGTCTCAAACAGGCAAACCACGTGGGCTTCCTCAGCCGTGCACAGTTCCATGCCAGGCAGAGCTAAAAGGCCAGCCTCCTCTGCCACCCGAAGCACGGCGGGGGCGTTTTTACAAGTATTGTGGTCCGTGATGCCTATAACCTGAAGCCCCGCCACCAAGGCCATGCCCACCAGATTGTTGGGAGTCATATCGTTGTCTCCGCAGGGCGACAGACAAGAATGAATATGAAAGTCATAAAAATAATCTTTCATGATGCTTTATTTTTGCGCCTCATAGACTTTTATAGCGGTTTGATAGAGATTTTCTGCACAGGCGTATACAGGAATTCCCTGCATATCCGCACGCTTTTGGGCATCTTGATCTAAAGCGGCATCCTCGCAGAGAACGATGCCTGCCACATCTGCTAAGGCAGCTACGGCAATAGCGTTTAGGTTGCCCATTACAGTAAGCCAAACGTTACCTGCCTGGGCCCGCCCCATAACCCAGCTGAGCAGGTCGCCGATATAGCAGCCATCCATCTTATTCTCTTGTCCATCCTCTCCGGCCAGCAGTTTCCAGCCCAGGGTTTCGGCCATTTCTTTCATTGTCAAATCATATCACCACTTTCTTAAATAATACACCAAATATCCAGGAAACGGTTTTTGTGTCTAAGGAAGCACTGATTAAATCTGGTGCGCAAATCGCGCTCTGACGGAAAAGATACAAGCGAGTTGCGTGCCAAGCCGTCAGGCGTGATTGATTCAGTGGTTCCCTAAATCTTAATAAGTCTTTTACCTACAGCTTTTTTGTTTCACTGGGCATCCAGCTAAGGCCCGCGTCCAGCTCAGACAGGGTGCTGGCTACTTTCTGCATCTGCTTGCGATAGATAAACACACAGTCTACCTTTTTGCTGACACCCTTTACCACATCCTCGGCAAAGGCACGGCAGGTGGGCGCGCCACAGGCACCGCAGTCCAGTCCAGGCAACTCCTCTTCAATGGCGTCGATCTCCACCATCATCCGCATGGCCTCTGAAAGGTCTGAGGACAGAGTCATCACATTGGAGAATTCCAGTTCACCCTCCCATTTCATCTCCTTGGGTACTGGGCCACCTGCCAAGTGATTTTGGGAGACCGGCAGATATTTGCGCAGCCGCTGAATTCGTGCTTTTGCCACGTAGGGATTTTCAACGCACAATACGCCCCCCACGCAGCCGCCAGAGCAGGCATTCAATTCGATAAAGTCCAAATCGCCGATGCGCTCGTCCTCCACCTCTTCCAGTACCCGTATGACATTCTCTATCCCGTCGGCAGCCAGGTATTTTTCATTCAGCAGGGCAGCGGCCTCTCCTCCGCTGGTAGACCAGCCCACACCAATGATGCCGGAATTGGCGATAGGCTCTACACTTTCCAAACGGTCCATGGTGTGGGAAAGTGTGGGAAACACCTCGCTGATGGAAATGGCTCCGTCCACCATAGATTTTTCCGTATCCAAAGGCATTTTGATGTCCGTGACTTTGGCCGGGCAGGGTGTGATAAAGAAACAGCCAATCTGCTCCATGGGCAGCTCAGTTTTCTCCGCAGCTTCTTTTTTAGCCATAGCGGCGGCGGTCTCCATGGGAGATTTCAGGGGCAGTACGTGTTCGCACAGATCAGGAAAACGCACCCGAATAAGCCGCACCACTGCGGGACAGGCCGAACTGATCACCGGCCTGGGCAGGGCCACGGCGTTTTCGGAATTATACATTATTTTGCGGGTAGCCTCGCTTACCAGCTCCGCTGCACGGCTCACTTCATAGACCTGGTCAAAACCCATCTTCTTCAAGCCAGTCAAGACATAATCAATGTCATCCAAATTATTAAACTGTCCATACAGAGAGGGGGCTGGCAGGGCGATAGTATATTGAAACTTGCCCAGGGCCTCTATATGGGTAAAACGGGCACGCTTGGCATGGTGGGGACAGATGCGGATGCACTCGCCGCAGTCAATACAGCGCTCGGGAGCAATGGAAGCCTTGCCTCCCCGAATACGGATGGCCTCAGTCGGGCAGCGCTTTACACAGTTCGTGCAGCCCACACACTTATCCTCATGTAATGTTACGGAATGGTAAAACTCAGTCATTGGATTCACCCCCCAGCGCTATGCTGGACCCGGACAGTAGAAGCAAATCCGGGAAATTTCGTTTGAATTCATCTTGGAACTTCATGATTTTTCTATCACTTATCCTTTTCGGCCTGGACGCACGGTCATTTTTACAGTGGTTCCCACGCCTACCGTGGAATCAATGGTCATTTCATCGGTGTACTTCTTCATGTTAGGCAGCCCCATGCCCGCCCCAAAGCCCAGCGCACGCACATTATCCGGGGCAGTGGACCAGCCAGCCTGCATGGCCTGCTCCACGTCTGCAATGCCCGGGCCCTGGTCGATAAGGGATATGTCCACCCGGTCAGGGTCCACATCAACTACAGCCTCTCCCCCGCCGCCATGAATTACCAAATTGATCTCGCCCTCGTACATGGCAATGGCCACCCGGCGGATGGCATCCGGTTCATAACCTAGCTTTTTAAGTTTATGTTTTACGTCGCCGCTGGCTTCCCCCGCCCGGGTGAAGTCGTCGCCGGGCACCTGATATTCCAGATGAAGCATGCTCATGAGATGTCGCAGCCTCCTCTCAAGCCGTTTTCAAACAGCAGCCCGCAGGCAGTAAACATACGGTAGGGCGAACTGAGCACGGTCATATCTTTCATTTCCGCCAGATCCAGCACCTGCTGGTTCACGGGCTTACCCCGCACAAAGATGATACAATGCATATCCATCATTTCGGCGGTACGCACCACCTGGGGGTTCATAAGCCCTGTGAGCAGTACAGACTGATCTTTCACAAAGGCTAATACATCACTCATCATATCGCTGCCACAGGCAGTTTTGACCTCCTGTTCCAAGTCGCCTTCTACTAGTACTTGGCACTTTAGAATGTCTATGATGTCTTTTACTCGCATAATCTTGCCTCCTGTATCTAGAAATTCACACCAAACGGTGCGGGGGACATGACGGAAAGAAGGAGCACAGCCACTTCTGCCTTCATACTCTCTGCTTAATATTATAACATAGTTCCCCTACAGAGTGCAAACATTATATGTAATTCGCCGCATTTTTCCTATATGAAGCCATTTGTATCGGTTTCACCTTGCATTTCGGCGTAAATGAAGATATAATTAAATAGCTTTACTCTTTAACAATTTAGCGGATGAAAGAATTTTATCAAAAAATTTCCCTTCTGGAGGTATTCTTATGTCACGTGTTTACAATTTCTCTGCCGGTCCCTCTATGCTGCCGGAGTCCGTGCTACAAAAAGCGGCTGCGGAAATGCTGGACTATCAGGGCAGTGGCCAGTCCGTGATGGAGATGTCCCACCGCTCCAAGGTATACGACGCCATCATTAAGGGTGCCGAGGCCGCCCTGCGGGAAGTAATGGGTATTCCGGATAACTATAAGGTGCTGTTCCTTCAGGGGGGCGCTTCCAGCCAGTTTGCCGCTGTGGCTATGAACCTGATGACCAGATCTCGCAAAGCAGACTATGTGCTCTCCGGCCAGTTCTCCACCAAGGCATTCCAGGAGGGAATGCGCTACGGTGACTGCAAAGCCGTGGCCTCCTCTAAAGAGGACAATTTCTGCCGCATCCCCACCTTGGACAAAAATGAATTCCGCCCAGATGCAGACTACTTTCATATCTGCATGAACAACACCATCTATGGCACCTATTGGCACCAACTGCCCGATACCGGCAGCGTTCCCCTGGTGGCGGACATATCCTCCTGCATCCTTAGCCGCCCTATTGACGTGAGCAAATTTGGCCTCCTCTATGCCGGTGCCCAAAAAAATGTAGCCCCAGCGGGTCTTACTATTGTGATCGTTCGGGAGGATCTGATCTGCGAGCCCCAAGAGGGTACTCCCACTATGTTCAACTATGGGGTCATGGCTAAGAATGAATCTATGTACAATACCCCGCCCTGCTGGTCCATCTACATCTGCAAGCTAGTGCTGGAATGGATTCGAGATGAAATTGGCGGACTGGAGGCTATGGAGGCTCGCAATGTACAAAAAGCCCAGACGTTGTATGATTTTCTGGATAACTCCAAGTTGTTCAGGGCCTGTGCCGAAAAGGACAGCCGTTCCATTATGAACGTGACCTTTGTCACCGGTGACCCGGACCTGGACGCCAAGTTTGTAAAGGAGAGCACTGCCGCTGGGTTTGTGAACTTGAAGGGCCACCGCAGTGTGGGCGGTATGCGGGCCTCTATTTACAACGCCATGCCTCCGGAAGGCATAGACAAACTGGTGGCCTTTATGGCGGAGTTTGAGAAAAACAATGGATAACGGACGTTTTTCCTTCCGGGAGATGGGCCCTGAGGATGCCGGGGCTGTAGTGCCCCTGGATATCGACTATTACAATGCCTGTGAGGGCGGCCAGTGGACGGAAGAAACCGCCGGGCGGCGCATCCGGCAGGTGCTGGGCATGGACGGCGGCTGGGGCCTGCTGCTGGAAGAGGACGGCCAGCCCGCCGGCTTTGTGATGGGCTATTTCAAGCCCTATGACGACCTGACCTCCTTTGTGTTGGAAGAGATCGTCATTTCCCGCGCCCGCCAGGGAAAGGGCCTGGGCACCCTGCTTTTAGCCGAGGTGGAACGCAGGGTCCAAGAGTTAGGCGCCTCAGGCGTGGAGCTTAGCGCGGTCAATGATGAAGTCCATCACCGTTTTTACAGCAGGGCCGGATATAGAGACGTGCAAAATTTTGTTCCGAAGGTCAAGTGGTTCTCTAGTTAGCTCGTGCACTTATTCTCTGTCTCTTTACTTTTAGAAAGGATGATTCCCATGCATAAAATTCTCTGCCTCAATAAGATCAGCCCTACTGGTACCAAACGTTTTGGAGAAAACTATACTTTTTCTCCGGAGATGAAAGATCCTGAGGGCATTCTGGTGCGCTCGGCCTCTATGCACGATATGGACTTCGCCCCTTCCTTGTTAGCCATTGCTCGGGCTGGAGCCGGCACCAATAATGTTCCGGTAGAGGAGTGCAACAAAAAGGGCATCGTGGTATTCAATACTCCTGGGGCAAATGCCAATGCTGTGAAAGAGCTGGTACTGTGTGCCCTCTTGCTTACCTCCCGAAAGATTGGCCCCTCTATGGACTGGGTAAAGACTCTAAAAGGCCAGGGTGCGGAGGTCGGCAAGCTGGTGGAAAAGGGTAAGGGCCAGTTCACCGGGCCGGAGATTCAAGGCAAAGCCCTGGGTGTGGTGGGCCTGGGGGCCATCGGCATTTTAGTGGCCAACGCCGCCCACAGCCTGGGCATGGAGGTCTACGGCTACGACCCCTTCCTGTCGGTAGATGCGGCCTGGCGGCTGTCCCGGTCGGTGCATCGCTCCCTGTCCCTAGATGAAATCTACCAGAACTGCGATTACATCACCTTGCACCTGCCCTTGACCCCCGAAACCAAGAATATGGTAAACCCAGGCATCCTGGAAAAAATGAAGGATGGGGTGCGTATTCTGAACTTTGCCCGAGGCGACCTGGTAGACAGCGCCGCGCTGCTGGCGGCCCTCTCGTCCGGCAAAGTAGCCGCCTACGCCACCGACTTCCCGGACGACAGCCTTATCGGTACGGAAAACGTGGTGGCCCTGCCCCACCTGGGCGCTTCCACCCCTGAGAGCGAGGACAACTGCGCCCAGATGGCTGTGGACCAGATGAAGGAGTACCTGGAGAACGGCAACATTATCAACTCGGTGAACCTGCCCAACCTGGTCCTGGCCCGGGAGCCCGGAACCCTCCGGCTGTGCGTCATTCATAAAAACGTGCCCGGGGCCATTGCCACCTTCACCTCGGTCTGCGGCAAAGAGGGCATCAACATCGAAAACATGCAGAGCAAGTCCCGGGGAGAGTACGCCTACACCATTCTGGACGTGACCAGCACTGCCGCCGGAGACGTGTCCCGGGCGGCCCAGTCGCTGGACAGCCTGGACGCCATTATCCGGGTGCGGGTCATTTGCCTAAACTCTGAAAGGATGAGCCACCATGAGCCACTTTGACTTTGAGGCCATGCAGGAGATTCAGCGGGAGCTTCAGGAAAAATATCAGGAGCGGTGGGGCGGCCTAAGCCCTGAAAAGGGCATACAGAAGCTGCTTTGGATGTTTTCCGAGGCAGGCGAGGTGGCGGATGCCATCAAAAAGACCTCCACCGAGGACCTACTGGCCGACACGCCCCAGCGCCGGCATTTTATAGAAGAAATGTGCGACGTGATGATGTACTTTAATGATCTGATGATCTGCTATCGTGTCAGCCCCCAGGAGTTGGAGGCAGTCTACCGAGAGAAGCACCAGCGAAACATGAAGCGCTGGTAAGCTTTCCTAAAAATCAAAAACGGAGCGGCCCTTGGGGGCTGCCCCGTTTTTTCTGCTATTATTCATCCGTCCTGGTATTCAAATAGAGGGAGTTCAACAGTTTTCGCCCCGCCTGGGTCCGAAATACCTTTTCCCGGAAAGACTCCACTGCCTGCTGGTTTTGACCCATCTCATGGGCATTGACCAGATAGTCCGCCTCCAGCAATATTTGACAGTCCAGGCCGTCCACATTGGCATAGGTATGGTGGCGGCAGACCAGCCGCACCACTCGCTCTATCATGGCCTCCGGCAGCGGGAATCGCGCCAAGAAGGGCCGCAGCACCGCTTCGCTTTCCTGCTCTTGCAAGTGCCCGGCAGCGGAGCCATACTTCTCCCGGCAGACCGGACAGGCAATGTCGTGCACAATAGCTGCCACCTCCAAGGTCTCCTGGTTCTCTTGGTCCAGCCCTTCCAGCAGTCCAATGGCTCTGGCATAGGCGTATACCTTCAAAAAGTGGGCCACGTCCTCTTGATTGCCTTGGGAATAGTCGATCATTCCACGGATAATTTGTCCCGTCATTCCCAAGCGCCCCCCTACAGCACTACCTTATGAAAGACCTTCTTACCTTTTTTGATAACCAGGCCTTCTTCCAGCTGGGCCTTTTCAAAGGAGGCCGCGATATCCCCTACCTTTTCGTCATTGACGGATACGCCGCCTTGCTGCACCAAACGTCGGGCCTCCCCCTTGGAGGGAGCCAAGCCGCTCTTAACCAGCAGATCTAAAATACCGGCCTTTTCATTAACCAGGTCCTCTTCTGTCAGCTGGGTGGTGGGCATATTTGCGGTACTGCCTCCCGCGCTGAATAGGGCCCGGGCGCCGTCTTGGGCCTTTTTTGCCTCTTCCGGGCCGTGGACCATCTCGGTGAGCTGGTAGGCCAAAATTTCCTTGGCCTGGTTTAGCTGGCTGCCCTCCCAGTGAGACATCTCGTCAATCTCCTCCAGAGGCAGGAAGGTGAGCATCCGAATAAACTTGACCACGTCCGCGTCCTCTACGTTCCGCCAGTACTGGTAGAAGTCGAAGGGCGAGGTCTTGTTGGGATCCAGCCAAACCGCATTTCCAGCGGTTTTACCCATCTTATTCCCCTGGGAATCGGTAAGCAAATTAATGGTCAGGGCGTGGGCGTCCTTTCCCAGCTTCCGGCGGATGAGCTCAGTACCTCCCAGCATATTGCTCCACTGGTCGTTACCACCGAACTGCATATTACAGCCATAATGCTGGAAAAGATAGTAAAAATCATAAGACTGCATGATCATATAGTTGAATTCCAAGAAACTTAGGCCTTTTTCCATGCGCTGCTTGTAGCAGTCGGCCCGCAACATGTTGTTTACAGAGAAGCAGGCCCCCACCTCCCGCAATAGATCTACATAGTTCAGGCCCAGCAGCCAATCCGCGTTGTTAAGCATTTGTGCCTTGCCCTCACCAAACTCAATGAAACGTTCCATTTGCCGCTTAAAGCAAGCGGCATTGTGATTGATGTCCTCCCGGCTCAGCATTTTACGCATGTCCGTACGGCCCGAGGGGTCCCCGATGGTGGTGGTTCCCCCGCCGATCAGCGCGATAGGACGATTCCCCGCTAGCTGTAGGCGCTTCATCAGGGTCAGGGTCATGAAATGTCCGGCAGTCAGGCTGTCGGCCGTACAGTCGTAACCAATGTAAAACACCGCATCGCCATTGTTAATCACATTGCGAATTTCGTCCTCATTGGTCACTTGGGCGATAAGTCCTCGGGCCACTAATTCTTCATAAAGCTGCATTTTATTCGTCCTTTCAAAATCAAATAATATCCAACAGTTCGTTAAGTGCGCTTACAGTATGTTCAGGCGCTCCGATGTATCCAGGTACTTGTATAAATTGGTTGACCGGCATCCAAACCACGTCCATATGCGCTTCATGAGCACAGAGTATATCAAAGGGATGATCACCCACATACACACAGTCATTAGAGGATACGCCAGCCTGGGCGCAAGCCAGCTTCAATATCTCAGGATCGGGTTTATAGAGGCTGACCTCTTCAGAGATGATGATAGGGGCAAAAAAGTGGGAAATCCCTTGCTCTTCCAATGCCTGCCGAATACCCGCATAATTGTTGCTGACGATCCCTAGTAATAGACCGCGTGCTTTCAGTTGGGTGAGCACCTTCATAGCGCCCGGGACTAAATAATAGGACTTCTCATAGCCCCGAGAGAAAATATCAGTCAGCTCACCGCCCACTAGGGCGCTTAGGTTCAGGGAATCACAATATATTTTTACCACATGCGCTAGATACTCGTCATCTGGCATACGAATCCCTGTTTCATTTTCTTTCTTGACCTGCTCACCTTGCCAAATCTCGCTGGCGGCATAGGCTCGTTCCACTGTCTCAAAATTAAGGCCTGGAATATGTCGGATGGCTGCCTCAAATACTTTTTCCTGAATACTAGGCTTTTTCAGCAGCAGTGTATTATCAATATCAAAGAAAACCGCTTGATACAAAATAATAGCCTCCTATCTCTTGCAAAAGTCGATTATATCCATTCCTGGCTTTATTTCGTATGATCCTCCGGTACGCCGGTATCCTAGGCTTTCATAAAAGCGGCACAGGCCGGGTTCCTGAAGAATAGTATCCAACTCCCAGCAAAATATGTCCGGGTATCGCTCCTCTAAAAGCCGCATAGCCCCGTGCCCTACTCCCCGCCCCTGGTATTCCGGCAGAACGCCAATAGGCGACACCCGGCCGGTCTTCTCCCACCGGCGGATGCCGGCAAAGCCCAGGATTTTGCCATCCTCTAAAATGAAGTAATAGTCCCTTTCACTGATTTTGCGCCGGATGGATTCCAGCGGCTCCATAGCCGGGTTAGTGTCATAGTCCTGGTACTTTTCCAACAAAGCCGCAAAGCACCGCCGCTGAATATCTAGCAGAGCGGCAGCGTCCCCGATCCACGCCGGCTTCAATTGAAGCACAAAATTCACCTCCACAGCCCAACACAAAACGCCCTCTGCAAAAGCGCCCCATTGGGCATACTTTTTACAGAGGGCGATAAAATCGCGGTACCACCTCAGTTTACTGGGACCTCACGGCCACAGCCTCTACGGGTACATCCATACCCTGACAAGTTAACGCCCGTCAAACGGCTTTCCCTACTATCAGATTCAAGAAAGCAACTCTGGAAGGTATTTTCGACCGCTACCATGCTCCCGCTTTCACCACCCGCGGGCTCTCTTTGCCATATAAAGCAGCGCCTACTTGCATTCCGTCATTGTCATTGGCAAACATTATAGACTATTTTTTACCGAATGTCAAGCCAATCGTCCACAAAAATTTCGCTGCCATCAGTCCAGGCAGGCTGCGGGGAGGTTCTCAGGCCTTTTTCAGCATTTCTCCCGCCATATCCAGTTGCAGCTGTGTTGCCTCTTCTCCACCGATGATCCGAGCTAGCTCCCGCTTTCGTCCCTCAAAGTCTAAGGGCTCCACCTGCGTATAGGTTCTCCCGGAAGAAATATGCTTGCTGATACGCAGATGATGGTCTGCCATAGCCGCGATCTGCGCCAGGTGGGTGATACACAGTACCTGGCGGTTTTGACTAACCTGCTTCAGCTTTTCGCCAATACGGTTGGCCGCTCCACCGCTGACGCCGGTATCCACCTCGTCAAAAATTAACGTGTCGATCTTATCCCGTCCAGAAAGCACTGTCTTAACCGCCAACATAATGCGGGAGAGCTCGCCGCCAGAGGCGATTTTGGACAAGGGCTTAGCTGGTTCTCCCTTGTTGGCCGAGACCAAAAATTGCAGCTTGTCACAGCCAGTCGGATTCAGAGGGACCCGCTGAATATCCGCCAGGAACTCTACCCCCGGCATATTCAAAAAGGCCAGCTCACTCTTCACCTGCTTGATAAACCGCTCTGCCGCCGCCCTGCGCTTAGTGGAGAGCTCCCGGGCCAAGCTAATGGCCACCTGCTTCTCCTGCTCAAACTTCCTCTGAAGCTCTTCCCGCTCTTCATCAGAGAACTCAATCTTCCGTAGGCTTTCTCGGCAGTTTTCCAAAAAAGCCAGCATCTCCTCCTCTGTCTCACCGTACTTCATCCCCAGCCGGTATAGTAAGTCTAGCCGGCTCTCAATGGCATCTAGAGCTGCTGGGTCAAACTCCACTGAGATATTCCGCAGGGCGCTGTCTGCATCCTCCAAAAGATACCCCGCCTCCCGCAACTTTTGCAGGGCTTCGTCTAGCTGGGGCTGGTAGCCAGCTGTCTGCTCCAGCTGATCTGCGGCTTGAGACAGGTCTGACAAGACGCCGCTACTCTCTTCATCTCCTGCCAACAGAGCTTTGACCAACTCCACGGCTGCCGATATTTTTTCACTGTTTCGGACAACTTCCCGATTTTGGGTTAGTTCCTCCCTCTCTCCAGGAACTAGATTAGCGCTTTCCAGCTCATTAATCTGGTAACGCAGCAGGTCTGCCTGACGGCTCTTTTCGCCCTCGTCCGTGTTCAACTCCTTCAGCCGCCGCTGTAGCCCCCGTACCCGACGGTAGCTGACCTGATATTTTTCTAAAAGCCCTTCTAATCGGCCAAAGCTGTCAATATAAGTCATGTGTATTTCTGGAGAAAGCAGCTCGTAGCTTTCATGTTGGCCATGGATGCCCACCAGCCGGGGCGCAATAGTTTTTAGCATAGAGACTGTGGCTGGCGCACCATTCAGCTTGCAGCTAGACTTCCCCTCCAGTTTGATGTCTCGCTGAATTAACAGGGAGCCATCCTCCTCTAAGGGAACGGAAAGCCCTTCCAGCTGCTGCAAGGCATCCTTTGAAAGCCCTGTAAACAAGGCGGACACGGACGCCGAAGCTGTGCCTGTGCGCACGAGTTCCCTTGAGGTACGCTCTCCCAGCACCGCATGAATCGCGTCAATGATAATTGACTTGCCCGCTCCAGTCTCACCAGTAAGCACTGTGAAGCCAGATTCCAAGTCGATGGAAGCCCGCTCAATGACAGCGATATTATTGATAAAAAGCTGCGCAAGCACACTAAAGCCTCCTTTTTATTTAGGTGGTAAACAGCCTTTTTAGCTCTTCCTGGGCGCTTTTCGCTGTGGCGTCGTTGCGGCACACCACAAAAATCGTATCCTCTCCTGCCAGAGTACCCACGAAATCTTTCCAATACATCGAGTCCATGGCAGCGCACACAGCCTGAGCCATCCCACTCTGACACTTGATTACCAGCATATTTTGCGCCGCCTCCACGGAAAGCACAGAATCGGCAAAAAGTGAAAAAAACTTAGAGGACATATCTGTTGCCGTATCGGTGCCTGCTGAATACTTATACTTTCCGCTGCTGCTTAGCGTTTTAACCAGCCGCAGTTCTTTAATATCCCGGGAAACAGTGGCCTGGGTCACGTCGTAGCCAGCCTCCCGCAAAAATCGAAGCAGCTCGTCCTGTGTCTCTAGGTCGTACTCCTTGATCAATTCCAGTATTTTAGCATGTCGTCGGGTTTTCATGACGCTCCCTTTCCGGCATATTTTGCCTAGCATTATTGATGTTCCAGAAGCTTATGATTCAGTGTATCATAAAAACTATTCTCTGTTAACCGGATAAACCGGGCGGACCGTAAGCTTTTTTCAAAGATAATCCTATCGTTCCCCTGCAGCTCTACCGGTTCTTCCCCATCTACCGTTAAAAAAAGGCGACCCCGGTTTTTGGGTATTTCCACCATTAGCCGGGTATCCGGGGCAAACACCACGCTGCGGTTAAAAAGTGAATGGGGACAGATGGGCGTATAGATCATGCAGTCTAGCGTAGGCTCTATTACCGGCCCTCCCGCCGAAAGAGAATATGCCGTAGAACCCGTAGGCGTGGCTATAATAAATCCATCTGCACGGTAAGCATACCCTAAGCCGCTACCTATGGCCATTCGGTACTCAATGATGGTGGAAAGTTCCGCTGAAACTACCGCATCGTTTAAAGCCTGAAAACTCTGCCGTCTTTCTCCAGAGACGAGTTCTACCTTAAGCATCATCCTACGTTCTTCCCGCCAATGTGCCTCTGCCAGCCGGGCCAGCAGTTGTATTTCCTCCCATTCCACACCAGCATTAAAGCCCAACTTGCCTGCGTTGACCCCCAAAACTGGCAAATCTAGCCCTGCGGCAGTTTTCGCAGCGCAGATAATGGTCCCATCGCCTCCCAAAGCTAGCAGTAGATCACAACCGCCGATTTGCTCCACTGCTTTCTGGCGCTGGGAACCCTTTTGGTACAGCCCAGTGATGAAAACGGTTTGGCATCCCGCCTTTCGCAAAACAGCAGCAGCCTTTTCCGCCCGGGCGGCAGCCTGCTTTTTTACCAGGTTGGGCGCAATGGCAATTTTCATGGCATGCCGTCCCCCTTTGTTCTATATTGATCCACCGGCCAATCACTCCACACCTGGACCTCAATATATCGTTCCGGGCCATAGGAGCCATCCGCATTCCATTCTTGAGGCAGCCCATATTTTTCAATCATCTCCAAAATTTCCTCATACGTATATATCTGATGTCTATACTCACGCCCATCATTGATCGTCGGGCTAAAGGTAGGCATTGAATCTCCATAGGTAAAGGAGAGGGTACGTAGGTCAAATTCCTCTATGGGAATCGCTACCATAGCGCTCTGCTCAAACCAGGTGCTTAGCCAGGGACTATGTTCCACCACCATATAATGTGGATTCTTTCGCTGAAGCACCCCACCCTTTTTCTTAAACTCCCGGCGGAGAATTTCCTCACAGTTCTGTCTGTATTCCACATACTGAGCGTGTCTTGCCGCGCACTGCGAATCCGGCCTCGCTATCTTCATATGTTCTAGAAGAATCTTTGCCTCCTCGATTGAGATCTCGGAAAGGCTATGAAAAGGGCCTGAACGATCATCAAAATAATGGTACAGATTCATTGCTTAACCCCTATCTAAACTTTTATGAGATTCCGCTACCACCTCTTGTGGATTATACACTCCTGGGGCTAGCTCTGTGGAAACAGCCTTTTCCAATAAAACTAAATACTCAATATTTCCCTCAGGCCCCTTTACTGGTGAAAAGTCCAGCGCCTTTACAGAAAAGCCATTTTCTAAAGCAAAGGACACAATTTTTTCTATTACCTCTACATGTACTGCTGGATCGCGCACCACACCTTTTTTGCCTACCTTTTCACGGCCTGCCTCGAATTGGGGCTTGATCAGGCAGACCCCCCGACCTTTTTCTGCCAACAGTTCCCGCAGAGCTGGCAAAATCAGCGTAAGGGAAATAAACGCCACATCCACCGAAAAGAACTCGATCATTTCCGGCACCTGTTCCGCTGTTAAATACCGGGCGTTGGTCCGTTCCAGGTTTACCACCCGGCTGTCGTTACGCAGCTGCCAGGCTAGCTGGCCATAACCAACGTCCACTGCGTAAACCTTAGCCGCGCCATTTTGAAGCATACAATCTGTAAAGCCCCCGGTAGAAGCACCTACATCCATACAAATAAGACCAGTCAAGTCTAGTTTAAACGCTGACATAGCCTTTTCCAGCTTTAGGCCTCCTCGGCTAACATACCGCTCTCCACCCCGCAGCAGAACCTTAGCCTCTTCTGGGTACAGATCGCCAGGCTTATCCGCTTTTTGATTCTCTACATAAACCTCTCCGGCCATGATCAACGCTTTAGCCTTTTCCCGGCTGGATGTCAGACCCCGCTCATATACCAACAGGTCAAGCCTCTTTTTTGCCAAATTCCACTTCCTCCTCCTGGCAGCACTCCATCACTACACGCTCCATGCCTTTGGCATTTAAACCTAGCTGTTCTAGGCTGCGAAACATGGGTGCATGCTCAATAAATGGCTGGTCAATCGCTTTTAACACATAGCGCCCGGTAAATCCCGCTTCCAGGAGCTGACAGCCAAAGTGCTCACCCACACCGCCCCGGCGGATGCCCTCCTCAAAGAAAAAGACTCTGTGGCAACGAGCAGCCTCTTCCACTGCCTCCTGGGCCATAGGAATAATACGGTTCAACTTTAACAGCTTGATTCGTTTTCCCCGTTTGCGCAGATATTCTACCGCCTCCGCAGCAAAAGAAAACATACGTCCATACGTCACCAGGCAAATGTCGCTCTCAGCTTCGCTATATATCGTAAATGCCTCAGTGGAACTGCGAAAGTTGTCGGGCTTATAGAGCTCCCTACCCCGAGGATAACGTATGGCGCACAGTCCCTGTCCCTTGTCCACCAAAAAGGTTAACTGGTCCCGCAGCTCACGAAAATAAGTGGGCGCATATAGGGTCACCCCTGGTACGGTCTGCAAAAAAGCTACGTCGAACACTCCCTGATGAGTCTTACCGTCTTCTCCCACCACCCCGGCCCGGTCAATGGCCAACAGTACCTTAACATTTTGCAGGGCCACGTCGTGAATCAATTGATCATAGGCCCGCTGAAGGAAGGTAGAATATACGGCGAATACCGGCAGCATCCCCCCCGCGGCCAGCCCACCGGCAAAGGTAGCCGCATGACCCTCGGCAATTCCCACGTCATAAAAACGGTTTCGAAAACGCTCCCGAAAGGTCGTTAAGCCGGTACCTTCCTGCATTGCCGCGGTGATAGCACAGATTTTTTCATTTTTTTCCGCCAATTTACACAGTGCCGTACCAAAAACTCCTGAAAAACTCCTAGGCTGCTCTCCGGTGTCTCCGGTATCTACATCAAAGCCGGAAAGCCCATGGTACAGAGTAGGCGACTGCTCTGCGTACTGGTAGCCTTTGCCTTTGTAGGTACGTACATGAATCAGCACCGGTTTTTTAATTAGCCTCGCTGCCTCAAAGGTCTCTGCTAGATCCTTAATGTTGTGTCCATCAAAAGGCCCGTAGTAGGCAAAGCCCAGATCACTGAAAATTGTAGAATTATATAATATTTTTTTTAAACTAGCCTTTATCCGGCGCATTCCCTGGGCAATGATCCTCCCTACTATGGGCAGACAGCTCAGCGCGTCCTCTACACTTCCCTTGGCCTTGATATAACCCGGCTTGGCCCGCATATAGGTTAGGTATCGGGCAATAGAGCCCACATTTCTGGAAATGGACATAGCGTTGTCATTTAGCACAACAATTAAATTCCGGTGCAGCTGTCCCGCGTTATTCAAGCCTTCAAAAGCCAAACCGCCGGTCAAGGCTCCATCTCCAATCACCGCCACTACATAGCCCGGAACCTCTCGGAGTTTGTTAGCCTCTGAAAGTCCAAGCGCTGCTGAAATGGAAGTACTGCTATGGCCGCTGGTAAAACGGTCGCAAACGCTCTCCTCTTTGCAGGGAAATCCAGAAATCCCCCCCTCTTTCCGTAGGGTGGAAAACTCTTTATAGCGGCCTGTCAGTAGCTTATATGGGTAGCTTTGGTGGCCTACATCCCACACAATTGCATCCGAAAGCGGCGAAAAAGCCAGCCCCAGTGCCACAGTCAACTCCACCACACCCAAATTGGATGCCAAATGTCCCCCGTTGTCTGAGACCGTCTCGATAATTACAGACCGCATCTCCTCACACAGTTGGTCCAACTGTGTAAGGTCCAGCGCCCGCAGATCCTCGGTAGACTGTATCTTTTCCAACAAATTTTCCATAAAACCGCCTCATTCCCAAAGCCACGGCAGCTTTTGCCCGGGAGCTTCCCGTTTATTTCTACTTCTCCGCTACTGTGCTCAAAGGTCTTTTACACCATTTTGCAGCTTTGCGGCAGCTACCGTATTCTTCATTAGCATGGCAATAGTCATAGGACCTACGCCGCCCGGAACAGGGGTGATAAAGGCCGCGCGTTTTTCTGCCTCACAAAAATCTACGTCGCCGCACAGTTTCCCGTCCATGTTCCGGTTCATGCCCACATCGACAACCACTGCCCCTGGCTTCACCATATCGCCGGTAACCAGACCTGCTTTTCCTACAGCAGCTACTAGAATGTCCGCGTCCCGGCAGATCTCCGCCAGATTCTGGGTCCTGCTATGGCAAATGGTCACAGTGCCGTGGTTATGGAGCAACAACATGGCCATAGGTTTTCCCACAATGTCGCTGCGGCCTATGACCACGCAGTTCTTTCCAGCAATCTCCACCCCTGTGGAACGGATCAGTTCAATAACTCCAGCTGGAGTGCACGGCAAAAATACATACCGCCCTTGCATGATCTTTCCTACATTATAGGCATGGAAAGCATCTACATCTTTTTGAGGATCAATGGTCTCCACCAAAGCCGCCTCGTCTAGCCCCTTGGGCAAGGGGGACTGTACGAGAATACCGCTGATCTCTCTGCGACCGTTCAATTCTCGAACCAGGTCTAACAACTCCTCCTGGGTGGCACCAGCAGGCAGCGCGTACTCCTCCGAATAAATCCCCACAGTCTGACAGGCTTTTTTCTTATTGTTTACATAAATGCGGGAGGCTGGGTCATCACCCACAATGACCACTGCTAGGCCTGGAACGATCCCCTGGGCCTTTAGTACTTCCACTTCCTGTGCCACCTGGGCCTTTACCTGTGCGGACACCGCCTTACCGTCAATGATTTGTGCCAATATCGTTTCCTCCCTGTATCATTCGGTTTCTTCTTTCTCGGTTATTTCTTCTTTAACCGGCTTCTCCTCGGCTTCCTTATCTTTGCCACCCAGTTCTTCAGCTATTGTCTGTTCTTCCTCCTCAAAAGGCGGCAAATCCCCAAAAATAGTACTGGCTTGGGGCTGGCTCTCCTCCTTGGAAAGGCCCATCGACTCCATCACATGCTGGTTCCCACAGCCAGAAAGGGTATTCTTATGGCGGAATACTACCAGCAGTACAACGCCTATCACCACGCACAAAGCCGCCACCAACTGAGACACCCGCAAACTCCCCAGCATTAGGCTGTCTGTGCGGGTTCCCTCAATGAAAAATCGTACCGCTCCGTACCAAACAATATACAACAAGAAAGTCTGGCCATCGTACTGTCGGAATTTTCGGGTGAAAATATGCAGCAGCACAAAGCCCAGTAGACAAAGTAACGACTCATACAAAAAACAGGGGTGTACAGGCCCTTCTGGTACTACTCGCTGAGTATTATTGCTAATCATTCCCCAGGGCAGCGTGGTAGCTTCTCCAAAGCATTCCTGGTTCACAAAATTGCCCCAACGGCCTACGCCCTGGCCAATGAGAAACCCCAGCGAGGCCAGGTCCAGCACCGCAGGTACCCGCAGACCCCGCCATTTGGCCACCAGGCCCCCAAACACCATGGCTCCAATAAATCCGCCATAGATGGCAATCCCCCCATCGTGGATATATAAAATCTGAATGGGGTCGTTCCAGTACTTGTCGCCAGTATAAAAGAGCACATAATACAATCGCGCGCATATAATGCCCCCCACCGTACCGGCCAGCACTGCGTCAATCAACCGATCCATATCAATATTCATTTTTCGAACGCTACGCCAAGCATAGATAATGGCCAAAAGGTAGCCCAAGGCAATGAGCACTCCGTACCAACGAATGTCATAGTTCCCAATAGAAAAGGCCACCTCATTCACTGTAAAGGTCAACCCCAGTCCGGGAAACTCCACCACATGGGTCATCTGGTATCAGTCCTTTCTTTCATTCAGCGGCAAAACCACCGAGCACACGCTTTTTTCGTCATCTAGCAGCTCCAACTTTTTCTCTACCTGGTCTAGAGACAGCTCCGCCAAGGCATCAATATAGGCAAATAGTTCCAAGCCGCTAAAGGTTAGATCCGTAATCCAGTCGGCAATCTCTATCGGGTTATTCAGGGCGGAAACACTTTCTCCATAGAGACTTCTTTTTGCCCGTTCAAAAGCATCCTCTGGAATCCCCTGGGCCTTCAACCGTGCCACTTCCGCCTGAATAAAAGCGACGGCAGCCTCTGGATCCCGAGATTCTCCGCTAAACATCAGGGTCGCGTACCCACTCCCCTCAAAGTATTGATAGCTAAAACTGGCCTCATTGACCAAGCCGCTATCCAGCAACTGGCGGAACAAGGGAGAAGCATCGGAAGCAATTACTTCCAGGAGAACTCCCACCGCAGCCAAGTCCGCTTCTGTGCGCTGTGCTGTACTGGTATCCTTATAGCCAAACTGAAAAACCGGCATAGCCACAGAAAGTCTCTGTTTAATCTGGGCTTTCACCACGGAACAAGGCTCGTTTGGAAGCACTCTCTTTACATGGACAGGCCGCTGGAGCTTTAGCATCTTGTCACACAATTCTAGAACCCTCTCCACTTCAAACCGGCCGACTAGCACCAATATCATATTATTTAAACTATAAAAAGTATCATAACAGCGGTACAAATATTCTGGAGTAATTTGGGCGATACTTTCCACAGTCCCTGCCGCGTCGTTACGCACTGGGTGGCAATGATACATTGCCTGCAAATAATTAAAAAACACCCGCCAGCCTGGCTGATCGTCATACATCTTTATTTCCTGGCCAATAATCCCCTGTTCCTTTGCCACAGTCTCCACTGTAAAGTAGGGAGACTGTACAAAGTCCAGCAATATTTCCAAAGATTCGTACAGCTTATCAGTGCAGGTAAACACATAACAAGTGGACTCAAATCCAGTGTAGGCATTCGCACTGGCTCCTGTCTCAGCATATCGGGCAAAGGCATCTTGGTCCTCGCTTTCAAAGAGTTTATGCTCCAAATAATGAGCAATTCCATCTGGCACCGTTTCCGGTGAAGTGGTGTCGCTACGCTGAAAACAGCTGTCAATGGATCCGTACTTTGTTCCAAACACAGCCCGGGTCGTGCTGCCGCTCTCTTTGGGGTAGAGATAAATTTCCAGTCCAGAAGAATGTTGTCCTTTATAGTAGAAATCGCCCATCCGCCGGCTCATAATTTTTTGAAGCTCCATCAACAAGCACCATTCCCTTTCAGCCTGTATATTACTGCCTGCTTCAGTTGGTTGGCGGCTTCTGTCACCTGGCCGACTGTATATCCAGCAATCTTCTCCATCGCCTGTTTAGGGCTCAGATCTTCCTGGTCAAAGGCCCGGCTTAAATACCAATTCTCCACCTTATGCAGCGAGTCTGTTACTCCCCGCAAGGAGTTAAAAATATACCCCTTCGCGTACTCCAGTTCTTTGTCCGTAATCTGGCCCTTTTGCATAGTATGCACCTGCTCCATCACTGCGGTCTCTACCCGGTCCAGATTTTCGGTCTCCACACCGCTCTCTATAAACAACGCACCGCTACTCCAGGAAAAACTCGAATCACAATAATAGCATAAGCCTTGTTTTTCTCTTACATTCTGGAACAACTTCGAGCTAGTGGGCTCTCCCAGCACCGCACTGACCAGATGGAACAGCAATGCCTCTTCCGGTCTGGCCTGCACCCGGAAAGCCAAGGACAACTTAGACTGGGACACTGGCTGTTCTTCTGTCACCCTGTGGATTTTTTCTGGCTCTTTATAAGGGGCCGCACTCAAAATATGGGCTCTACCTAGTCCAGAAAAGGTTTGGCAGAACGCCGCTACATCTGGCTGGCAATCACCCAAAGTGAAAATTTCAAATCTCGCACTGTGGAGGACCTCCTCCCAGGCAGCAGAAAGCTCTTCTCTTTTCAGCGCCGCAATGTCCTCCCGGCTTCCCAGTCGTTCTACCCCAGCCCGCTGTCCCTCAAAAAGAATCTGGTGGCAACGCTGGTGGGTATAGAGCATTTTATCGCTGAATTCCGTGTCCTTTTGCTCCAACTGCTGCCGTTTTTCCTGGTCAAAGCCATCCTGAGGAAAGAGTCCCCCAGCATCCTTAAGCGGGTCTAAAATCACAGAAAACAGCAGCTGGGAAAGTTCCGCAAACATATCTTCGCCGCCAAAGGCATAGCGGCTGGCAATGCCTCCCGCAGAGATAGTCAGCACCTGGTATTCACCCAGCTTTTGTACTCCAGATCCCAAAGAAGCGCCATACAGCTGGGCCAACTTGCAGCCAAGCGAAGTATAATCTGGATAATTTCTGGAAGCCCTGCTCACTAGAGAAGGCAGTAAGGCATACTTTGCCGCTGTTAACTTAGAAATTGGTAAGAGCATGTTCACAGAAATTCGCATCGTTTTGAATTTCGAATCCGTAAAGCTTCTAAGCTTAACAGCATCGCTGAGCTGATAGGTTTTTATTTCACTCATTATAACACTCCTAGGTGCGAAGTTGGAATGTCTATACATAATCTTATCTAGTATACCATATTTTTCTTCAATGGGGAAGCCCCAGCAAACAAGCTGAAACAGCCAGCGGTAAAAGGGGATCCACCGTTTAGAGCCATTTTGCCAAACATTTACACGATGAACATTCCTTAAATTGTGCCGAAAATACGGTCTCCAGCATCCCCCAGCCCTGGTAGGATATAGCCATTTTCATTCAGCCGTTCATCTACCGCCGCACAATAGATGTGTACGTCTGGGTGCGCCTTGGTGAGCACGTCCAAGCCCTCGGGAGCAGCAATGATGCACAGAAACTTGATGCTTTTAGGCCGACTACGCTTGACAATGGAAATAGCGTCCATAGCCGAGCCTCCTGTGGCCAGCATGGGGTCTAATACGATCACGTCCCGTTCTGTAATATCTTGGGGAAGCTTATTATAGTACTCCACCGGCTTTAAGGTATCATGATCCCGGTACAGGCCAATATGCCCGACCTTTGCAGACGGCACCAGATTCAGCATACCGTCCACCATCCCTAGACCCGCCCGCAAAATGGGAACAAAAGCTAGTTTACGTCCAGCAATTATTTTAGTGGTAGTTTTTTGCATGGGGGTTTCACATTCCACCTCCATCAAGGGCAGGTCACGGGTTGCTTCATAACACATCAAATTGGCAATCTCGCTAACCAGGGCTCGAAACTCCTTTGTCCCGGTATTTTTATTACGCAAAAAAGTCAGCTTATGCTGAATCAGCGGATGATCCATAACAAAAATATTTTTATGGTCCTGCATGACAAATCCTCCTAAATAAAAACTTATTCGATCAGTTCACCACGCTCAATTTTTTCAATCTGCTCTACCCGGCGTCCATGACGTCCCCCTTCAAACTGGGCGTTCAGATAGGCTTCTAAAATCCGTAAAGCATTCTCCTTGTCAACCACTTTACCGCCCATGCAGAGAATATTAGAATTATTGTCGTTCCGAGTTAGCTGGGCGCAAAGCTCATTGGTACACACTGAGGCCCGAATACCCTTTACCTTATTAGCGGCAATGGAAATACCGATGCCTGTGGAGCAAGTTAACACCCCCAAATCCGCTTTGCCCTTTGCCACTGCATTCGCTACTTTCACAGCTACCAGCGGATAGTCCACCGACTGGGCACTAAAAGTACCAAAATCCTCATATTCGATCTTATGCTCTTCTAAATAGCCCCGCACGGCCTCCTTAAGGTCATACCCACCGTGGTCGCAGCCTATGGCAATTTTCATATTTATTTAGCCTCTTTTCGCTTTTTTAGTTCTCGTTCTGCTTGGGGTAACCGTAGATAACTGGGCAACAGCTTTCCAGCAGCCACGCCAGGCCGGCCAGCTGCCAAAAGTGCCACGCTGCCAGCCCGCTGGTACCGCAGGTTTTCCGGGGCCAACCGGGCGCCCCAGACAGCAAATTCTCTGTGGCAAAGCTCAGCCCCGTCCCCAAAAAGCACTAATTGTTCTCTATATTTTTGACATTCCCGGCCCAACGCCTCTATGGAAATAGCCCGATCTTCTGTCAGTCGGGTCAAGTCCCCATTCTTGCTCTGGAAAATTGCGTTATATACCTGCCCGCAACGGGCATCCATCACGGCGCACACCACACAGCCATCCCACAACCTGCTCGGATAAGCAATGGCCTCCAGTGTGGAAATTCCACAACAGGGAACATTGTTGGGCAAGGCCAGCCCCTTTACACACGATACACCAATGCGCACCCCGGTAAACGAACCCGGCCCGTTGGTCACAGCCATTTGCCCAAAGTCTCCACATGTAAGGCCTAAATTTTTCAACAATGCTTCTACCATAGGCAGCAGAGTCTGGCTGTGGGTCTGCTTTGTATTGACAAAAAACTCCCCCAGCAGCTTTCCATCCTCTGCCACCGCCGCCGAGGCCGCCCCCGCTGAAGATTCAATTCCTAAAATCAGCATATTCAAAGCCGTCCTTTCCAGCCGTTAATGGTAACCACCCTTTGGTTTTCCTCTGGGCCAGGCTGAATATCCACATGAACAAACTCTTTGGGCAGAGCAGTCTCAATATTCTCGCTCCATTCAATAGCCAGCACCCGATCTGTGTCCAAATAATCAAAGAAGCCTGTGGAGTACAGATCATCCCAGCTCTCAATACGGTACATATCAAAATGTTCCAGAGTTAACCGGCCTGCATATTCATTTATCAAAGCAAAGGTGGGGCTGCTGGCCACGTCTCCTGCCCCCAAGCCAATGGCCAGCCCCCGGGTAAAGGCGGTTTTGCCCACACCCATTCCTCCTGTAAAGGCAATTACTTCCCCACCTGTCAGCTCCTCCGCCATCCGACGGGCCAATTCAGCCGTTTCCTCAGGGGAGCTTGTGATAAACTTCTGAGTCATCTCAGAACAGCCCATGAATCACAGACTGCTGGTCCACATCAATCTTCTCAGCAGCAGGGACCTTTGGTAGACCAGGCATGGTCATGATGTCACCCGCATAAGCCACCACAAAGCCAGCGCCGGCAGAAAGCTTCAGATCTCGGATGGTGATGGAGAAGCCACGAGGACGGCCTAGCAGCATAGGATCATCGGAAAGAGAATATTGGGTTTTAGCAATACAGACTGGCATCTTGTCTCCACCTAAAACTTTGATCTCTTTCAGAGACTTGGCCGCCTGGTTGGTAAAGATCACGCCGTCCGCGCCGTAGATGTTTTTGGCCACTGCTTGAATCTTCTCTTCCACTGGGGCCTCGTCGGGATAAATCGGGGCAAAATGAGACTCACTGTCCTGGCACTTCTCTATAACATTACAGACCGTCTGGGCCAGGTCCATACCGCCTTCGCCGCCCTTGGCAAACACCTCGGAGAGCGCGTAGCTGACGTCCAGCTCCTTGCAGCAGCGGTCGATTACCTCCAACTCTCTGTCTGTGTCTGTACCAAAGCGATTGATAGCCACCACCACGGGTACCCCAAACTTGTGCATATTTTCCACATGGGCTTTTAGGTTGACAATGCCTTTCTCCAGCGCCTCAACGTTTTCAGCGGAAAGCTCTGTCTTGGGTACGCCACCGTTATATTTCAGAGCCCGCACTGTAGCTACAACCACCACACAGTCCGGGGCCAGCCCTGCCATACGGCACTTAATGTCCATAAACTTTTCCGCCCCCAGATCCGAGCCAAAGCCCGCTTCTGTAATGCAGTAGTCGGCCAACTTTAAAGCCAGCCGGGTGGCCCGCACCGAGTTGCAGCCGTGGGCAATATTGGCGAAGGGCCCGCCATGCATAACGGCCGGGGTTCCTTCCAGGGTCTGCACCAGGTTGGGATTGATTGCGTCTCTCAGCAGTGCGGCCATAGCGCCCTCGGCCTTGATATCCCGGGCATACACTGGCTGTCCCTGGTAATCATAGGCAATAAGAATGTTTCCTAAGCGTTTTTTTAGGTCTGGCATGTCTTTAGCCAAACACAAAATAGCCATGACCTCGCTGGCCACGGTAATAATAAAGTTATCCTCCCGGGGTACACCGTTGATCTTTCCCCCCAAACCCACTACCACATTGCGCAGGGCACGGTCGTTCATATCTAGGCAGCGTTTAATAAGGATACGACGGGGATCAATGCCAAGGGCATTCCCCTGCTGTAGATGGTTGTCCAGCATAGCACAGCATAGATTATTGGCAGAGGTAATAGCGTGCATATCCCCCGTAAAATGCAGGTTGATGTCCTCCATCGGCAATACCTGGGCATAGCCGCCGCCGGCAGCGCCCCCCTTAATGCCAAATACCGGTCCCAGGGAGGGCTCTCGCAAAGCAATGATCGCGTTTTTCCCAATTTTCGCCATAGCCTGGCCTAGACCAGCTGTGGTAGTGGTCTTTCCCTCTCCGGCAGGCGTGGGATTAATGGCGGTTACCAGCACTAGTTTACCGTCAGGTTTTCCAGCCAAACGCTCAAACGCTCCCGCGCCTATTTTGGCCTTGTACTTCCCGTAAAGCTCCAGCTCATCTGCCAAAATCCCCAACTCTTCCCCTATTTCGGTAATAGGCCTCAGTTTCACACTCTGGGCTATTTCAATATCGCTCTTCATAGACTTGCCTCAACACCTTTCCAGTATTATTTCAGTAATAAATCTGCCTTTCATATTGAATTTGAGGATCTTCAACCCCGTCATTCAAAACAGGCTTTAACTCTACCCATTATAGAGTATATTCTGCAAATAGTAAAGCCCGAATCAAAAAAACTTGCTCTTAACAACTATACATGTTATAATATGTTGTAAAAGTATTTGTAAAAAACACTTTATGTAAAAAAACAGAAAATGTAAAATATCATATCATTCTCCTGGCATTTGACACTCTTTTATCAAATTGCTATAAAGTAAAGAATTATTACTAAGCATAATTCTCCGTTACAAAATACCATTTAAAAAATAAGGAATCCGAAAATGTTGAATAGAATATTTAAAAGTGTATTCGACTATCTAAAAAGGGCAGACATCCTCCTCTGGTTTCTTTTAGCTGCTATTTCCGTCTATAGTCTGGTCTTATTGAAAAGCGTCTCTCGGGCCACTGTAGCCGATTATTTTCGTACGCAGTTCCTAGCTATTATTCTAGGCGTGACTGGTGCGATCATCGTTAGTATGATAGATTATGCGGAGATTTCTAATCTCTGGTATCTCATCGCAGGGTTTTGTGTGTTTCTCATGATCTACACTCGGCTTTTTGGCGAACAGATCGTGGGTTCTGGCGGTGTGGACGCCCGGGCCTGGATCAATATTGGCGGAAGGACCTTCCAGTCCTCTGAGCTGGTCAAGATCGCCTTTTTGCTTACCTTTGGCAAGCATCTGGATATTCTTAACAAGCGAGGACGGTTAGAGGACCCGATTCAAGTTATCCTGCTAAGCGTCCACGCCTTTATACCAATGCTGTTATGTATATGGCAGGGCGATACCGGCGCAGCGGTGGTATTTTTCGCTATGTTCATTATTATGAGTCTCTCAGCCGGGGTACAGCTACGGTACTTCATCATTTTGGCCACAATAATCGTTATTGCACTGCCTGTTGCCTGGCAGTATTTTATGCCAGAGTACCAGAAAGATCGCTTCGTGGCTGTATTCAACCTGGACGATCCGGACGTGCGCATGAATGAAGGTTATCAGCAGTATCAGGGACGTACCTCTATTGGCAGTGGAAAATTCTGGGGGCAGGGCTTGTTTGAGGGCAACCGGGTGAACAGTAACGTAGTAACCTTTCAGCAGAGCGACTTCATCTTCTCGGTCGCTGGCGAGGAACTGGGCTTTGTAGGATGTTCCGCTATTTTAGTTTTACTCCTGCTCTTCATGTTAAAAGTCCTCCATGTGGCCAGGACCTCTCGGGATGACCTGGGCCGGTACATTTGCTTCGGATTCTTTGGGCTTATTGCTCTACAGTCTATTGTAAATATCGGCATGTGTCTGGCCATCCTGCCTGTTATGGGGGTCACCCTCCCCTTCTTTAGTGCTGGTGGTTCCTCCTCCATGTGTTTGTACTTGGGTTTTGGCTTGGTGCAGAGCGTACACATGCGGCGCAAGGAGATTGATGGTTTACATTTAAAACGAAAAACACCTCTGCGCTTTTCATATAAGCAGGCTAAATCGGCCCGGGAACTTAAAAAAATGTAGAAAAAAAGCCGGATGGGTCCTTTCCCCATCTCGGCTTTTTTTGTTTATACTAACACATACAAAAAACATTCCGAAAGGCAGATTTTTCCACAAGAACAATGGTGCCTGGTTGCAGCCTTCATGCATTCTCATCTGAAAGCGCAAAATAACCGTCTCCTCATAACCAGGAAACAGGGGCTCCAATGAACAGCATCGGTTGACCAAAAATGTGAACCAGCCGGTAAGAAATCAAGAAACCAGGAAGAGCGCGGAACGGACAAGGTAGGAGTAGCCCTAATCATCTTTAAAGAATGTCTTTATCCTCAAAAATAAGAAAAGCACCGCCACTCGCCTCCAAATGCATTGGGACTGGTAGACCACCGCTTACAAGTTCGCTACCGGGAATTTAAACATCTTCTGGGAGGTGCCTGTAAGCCTTCCTCACCCAGCCGAAAGAGATAGGCGCAATAGACCCGGGGCACAATCACAGCCTACTCACCCCCCGAAAGATCGGGTGTGAGCTCTGCACAGCGAGATGGCAAAGTATGTGGTATTCTATTCTCTGACAAATAAGCGGAGGAATGTTTGGTGGAGAGGGACCACAGACCGGAAAAGGTAGGAGGGAAGGACGCAAAGATAGCTTGCGCGGCGGAGACAATCAAGCCCTCTAAAACTGGAAATATTGGAAAAGCCACGGGGTGTTCGTCTTTGTGATCTTCACAATGAAATAAGCTGCCGTACTAGCACCAAGACATGCCGCAGTTTCCGCTAAATCATCTAGTAGCCGGCCATAGGTATACGTTGCCCCGCTATATGCAGAATAAACCAAACTAAGTGTGAAATTGTAAACGACGTTAGGAATGCCGTTCCAAGGCTCCCAAACCGCCCATTAACCAGCCTTTTTGCTTGCGTTGTTTTCTTACTAATACTCTTAGCAGTGTTTTACGCTCTGTTCTACAGGCTCCCGCAACCCCCGGAAGTTCTCCACTTTGCCTCCTCGATTCTATTGTTATTTCTTTGCTTTCCAATAGTTCTACACCTATTCTTACGCTTTTATCTCCAGAGAAGAATTTATTACCAGCCACAAAAAAGATCAAACGCTCTCAAATTCCGGAAAAAGAACATCTAGATCCCGTCCACAAATTCCCGGAACCGGGGAAGCATCCCAACTCTATCAGGTGTATGGGGAGGCATCTGTAAAATATCGTATCCAGGCAGGTTATTGCCCTCTACCAGTACCGGGCCCGTAGGAGTTACTGCCACATCCCAACCCACATAGCGCATTTGGGGCACCAGTCCTGCCGCCTCCACGCACATGGCTTTACACTTCTCCCACAGGGGAATTTGAAATCCCTGTATATCCACACCAGTTTGGGGATGTTTCTTATAGGTCTTACGATCTTTATCATAGCCAGGGTATTGCACCAGTCCTGTCTCCATGTCAATAGGGGCAAACATTCCTCCCGAATGCAGGTTGTCCACTGGTCGACCGCCGTTTCCAATACGGATGTGGGCATAGACAATATGGGCTCCACTGTCGTTCAGCACTGTGACAACTCGCAACGTATTGATAGAGCTGGGATTCAGCCGGTCCAGGTCTGGGTGTTGCTGGAGAACCTCCTCCACCACGCCCACATTGTCGGCCATCAGCTTCTGGTACATCTGGACAGGGTTCTTATAATCAGCTGTAAACAGCTTTTCCACACCTTTGCCTCCAGTACCGTCTTCTGGCTTTACCATAATCTGGTCTCTGCCACTGAGAAATTTCTCAAACTCTTTCTGCCCAGCCTTGGAAAAATCCAGCCAATCTCGACCTATATAGTGAGCAAACTTGGTATAGAACTCGCTTTTATTATCAAAATAATGGTAATATTCCCGGTCATTCAACAGTTGTACCAGGGTGTTGTTCACGCTCCTGGTCACATATGTGGCTCGCTGCTCGGGCGTTAAATTATAAAACTCGCATAGTAGATAATCATTGAATCCGGCCCCGTACCGCAAGCCGCAGCCTACCACGTCTAGCAGTACAGACGGCCGATTCTTGCCAGTTATTTGATGAACCGTTTTTACTGTGCGAAATAGTTCACCGTAATCCATCCGCACTACGCAGCCCAATATATATCCCAGCTTACCCAAACCAGCCGCCTCCTTATCATCTACCAAACGTCCGGCGTTGCTTTTCCGCAAGACGCTCCCGGCGACGTGCTGTCTCCTGCTGGTCAAAGGTCAGTTCACCTTCGTCGCTAATTTTCAACACCGCGCCTTCTCCCACGCCCTGGGGAAGCTCTGAAACCTCGATGGCAAAATATTTCTGCTCTGCATCCTCGCAAATGGCGTACTTGCCCTCAAACCGGTCAATAATCAACTGTCTCATAGGGAAAGCTTCCTCCTTTATTTCTCCGTGGTGATTGTGACGCACTCTCCGTCAAAAGAGAACACAATGTCACCATCCGTGTCTGTTCGGTATATTCTTGCTCCGGCTGCCTCTATACAAGCTAAAGGTCCTTCTCTGGGTAATTTGTTTCGATCATATCCAGTGGAGACCACCGCGCACCTGGGAGCAACCTGCCGGATAAATTCTTCTGTAGAAGATGTGGAGCTGCCGTGGTGGGCAACCTTCAGCAAATCCACCGAGAGGTCTTGCCCAGAAAGAACCAGGTCTGCCTCAGCCTCTTTTTCTATGTCTCCGCAGAATAACGCGGAAAAGCCGCCGCAATCCATCCGCAATACCAGTGAACTATTGTTGGTATCCGCATATTCCCTTACTGGACCCAAAACCGTAAACTCTGCTTGTCCCAAAGTGAACTGTTCGCCCTGCCGCAGGACTCTTTGAGGAACATCGTGCTCTCTTAAAATCTCGTCAAGCATGGAAAAACCGGCAGAAGCTCCTGGCTGCCACTCTGCCCGTAAAAACATCCCAGTCTCTATTTCTGATACCACGTTTGCCATGCCATCCATGTGGTCGCTATCCGGATGGGACAAGATAGCATAGTCCAGACTCTCCACTCCGTGACGAAAGAGGTAGTCAGTGGTTTGGTACCCTGCCAAAAAATGGCCGGAATCCAATAAGGCGGTGTGGCCATCACTTTTAATCAAAATAGCATCTGCCTTCCCCACATCCAATACGTGGATTTCCAAAGGCAGCTTCTGTCCGGTCCAATCACTGAAACGCCCTTGAAAGCAAACTGCTTTCCAAAAGGTTTGGACTGGTGGCAATGCGCACAGTGCCACCACCACACAGACCAACACGCCCAAAGTGATCTTGTCCCGTTTCAGCTGCTTTTGCTCTTTTTTCAGGTAGAACGCCCGGTTTGTCAAGTCCGCCACTTCCTTTTACCGGTCTTATTATACCCGAAATATTCCTCCGACGCAAGCTGTTTGAAAAAAAGTCTGACACCTAAGTGACAAAAGATTATTGTAAATGTATGATTATACTTAAAAAATCCGCAAAAACATATCAAAGAAACTTTTTATGCGGATTCATCTAGGGCTTGTTTGAAAATAGAGAAAGTGTCGGATTTTTGCCCTGGCGGGTGCGGTTTGACGAAGAAAACCGCAAGGAATACTTTCGTATTACGAAGATTTTCGACACACAAATCCGCCCGGACAGGGCATAATGACGGTGTTTGCGATTTTTCAAACAAGCCCTAATGGGGGCATAAGACTATCAGACAGTCTACCAACACTTTGGGAATACACTTCTCGGTCTTTGGCTCAACGAGGCCAAGAATAGTCCCGCTGAATTCCAGCAATACCCTTCTCGAAATCCAGCAACTTACATTTGTATCCACAGAACCCAGTGGTATACGTAGTCTGTATCCTTGACGGCTACACTGGACGTCGAGGGTGCATCTACCACCTGGCAGTGGCCAATGAGGTTCAACTTGTGAACGTAGGCTCTGGAATGGAAAACTGCTTTTTGGCACGACCGCTTTGCCCTACTTCATGTTTTTGCAGAAGGCAGTTAAAATATATGCTGGCCTAAGCCCCCTTTTCCCTCAGAGTCTTAGGCCAGCCCTAAACATTATTCTATCTACAGTTCGACTTTCACACCACCACAGCCGCGCACTGTAAGTACATAGCAACTTCCTTGACCAAACACCTTCTCCATACCTTCCCGATAACTTTCCAACAGGTCAAAGGGTACATAGGCCTGGATGGTTCCCGCAAAACCTCCTCCATGCACCCGGCAGGCGCCACGGCCTTGCAACAGGAACTCGGACACAGTCAGTGCCAGGGGAATTCCCTGCTCTTTAGGATGTGTGGGGGAGTATACATTTTGCAGTCGTTCCTGGGAGGATCGGCCTGAATCGTTTACCATCATTAAGAAGCCGCCAAAGTCCCCAGCTTTTAGTGCCTGTGCCTCTTCATGTGCCAAGCGGTCATCATCAAAAAAGTGCATGGCCCGCAATACTGCCCGGTCGCCGGTGGCCTTGCGTACCCCACTCAAATCGGTATAAAAATCTTTTTCCTCCACTTGCCTTAGAAATTCTTTACCAAAGTACCTTGCCACCGCTTTCATTTCCTGGGGAATAGCTGCATAGTCCGGGGTTAGATCAGCGTGGCTGCCGCCAGTGTCCACCACGCACAGGGCATGGCCGTAGGCGTTTAGGTCAAAGTCTACCTTTTCAATAACCGGTTTCTTTGGGTCACCAAAGTCCATTGCGGTTACGCTACCCACCGAGCTGGCCATTTGGTCTAAAAGGCCGGAAGGTTTGCCAAAGTATACATTCTCGGCATACTGGGCAATCTGAGCGGCAGTCATTGGATCAATGGCCCCATCATTGTACAGGTGGCTCACCAGGGTAACCACCAAAATCTCAAAAGCCGCCGAGCTGGAAAGTCCCGATCCCTTCAGCACCCGGGTCATGGTGTAGCAGTCGAAGCCACCCACTTGATAGCCTAACTCCTGGCACCGGGCACAGATGCCCCGGATCAGGGCCTGAGAGCCGCTGATCTCCTCCCTGGGAGACAGGTCCTTTAGGTCTACAGTATCCACCCGGGGATACTCTAAAGAGCGCAGCCGGGCTATGCCCGTATCGGTTTTCCGCGCCATGCCCACAATGTCCAAATCAATGGCGGCGGCTAGCACCCGGCCATGATTGTGGTCGGTATGATTACCACCGATCTCCGTACGGCCCGGAGCGCTGAAAAAGGCTGTATCCCCATCATCTCCAAAGGTATCAATAAACCCCTGGCGGATACTCTCATAGCGCTTCGCCTGTTCCCGCCAAGCACTACTATATAGATCCTTTATATTGACTGTCATAATCTTCACCTCTGAATATTTTTAATATAGTCCTATCTTTTTTAACAAGCCGGAAGCAGAAACATACGAAAGCCAAGTACCAGGGGCTGCCCAAACCCTTGAGATTTGGCCAAGTTCATCTCCATATCCGCCACATTTGGTGGGTTTACGTCCCTTTTACGCTTCACGAATCAAGGCCAACAGCTCTTCTTCCCCAATCACCGGCACTCCCAAGCTTTGAGCCTTCTCCAGTTTACTGCCGGGGTCCCCCCCAGCCAGCAGATAGCCGGTCTTTTTGGATACCGACGAACTTACTTTTCCCCCGTGCTTCTCAATCAGCTGCGAGGCCTCTTTGCGGCCCATGCTGGGCAGGGTTCCAGTAATAACAAAAGTCTTGCCTGCCAGCGCCGTACCCTTAGGCGCAGGCTCTCGAACCGACATATTCACACCTTGTGCGGCCAGCCTTGCCACCAGATCCTTGGTCCCAGAATGGGAAAAGAACTCTACCACCTCCTGAGCCATCACCCCACCGAATCCATCGATTTGGGCAATGTCCTCTTCAGAAGCCTCCATTACCGCCGCCATGCTTGGGAAAGCGCCGCACAGCTGCTGAGCCGCTTTCGCCCCAATATGGGGAATGCCAAGGGCAAACACCAGCCGGTATAGATCGTTTGTTTTGGAGTTTTCCATGGCCGCCAGTAGATTTTGAGCGCTTTTTTTACCCATGCGTTCCAGGCCAGAGAGCTGTTCTTCCGTTAGAGTATATAGGTCAGCGGGAGATGCCACTAGCCCTTCCTTTGTCAGCTGTTCCAGCAAAGCCGGGCCCAGGCCATCAATATCCATTGCGTCCCGGCTGGCAAAGTGGATCAGGTGCCGCAATAGCTGGGCTGGACACTGAGGATTGGTACAGCGCAAAGCCGCCTCCCCCTCCTCTCGAGAGACCGGCTCTCCGCAGGAAGGGCATTGTTTCGGCAGCTGAAAAGGCGGTGCGTCCTTTGGACCGCTAACCAAAGCCACTACCTCCGGAATGATCTCTCCCGCCTTGCGCAGCAGGACCCGGGACCCCACCCGTATGCCCTTTTCATTGATAAAATCCTGATTGTGCAAGGTAGCACGGCTCACCGTGGTACCCGCCAGAGTCACTGGCTCAAAGATCCCTGTGGGGGTCAGTACGCCAGTACGGCCAACATTTACCTCAATATCCAGGAGGGTAGTTTCTTTCTCCTCCGGCGGATATTTAAAGGCTTCGGCCCAACGGGGAAACTTTGCGGTACTCCCCAGCTCTTCCCGCTGGTGGAATTCATTTAGCTTGACTACCGCACCATCAATGGGAAAGTCAAACTCACCCCGGCGGTGTGCGATTTCTTCAATAAACTCTATAATTTCCTTCATATCTCCGGAGCGGAAATACAGGGGCGGCACCGTAAAGCCTAGCTCCCGCAGGGTTTCCAGAGACTGGTCGTGGGCAGTGAATTCCTCCCCCTGGGCCCGCTGAACGTTAAATACAAAGATATCCAACTCCCGTCCAGCAGTGACTGTGGGATCCTTCTGCCGCAAAGAACCTGCGGCGGCGTTGCGAGGGTTTTTAAACGGTTTCTCTTCCAACAATTCCTGGCGCTCACACAGCCGCTGAAAGGCGCTTTCAGAAAGATAGACCTCGCCTCGCACCTCTAAGAAGGGTACTGGCCTGGTCAATCGTTTGGGTACAGTGCGAATAGTACGGATGTTCTCGGTTACGTCCTCTCCGGTTATGCCATCTCCCCGGGTGCTGCCTCGGGTAAAGACTCCGTCTACATACTCAATTGCTACAGATAGGCCGTCGAACTTTGGCTCCACCACATACTGGGGCCGGTCTACCACGTCCCTAACCCGGCGGTCAAAGTCCCATAGTTCTTCAGGAGAAAAGGAATCGTGAAGGCTCTCTAAAGGTACTGGGTGCTCCACTGGAGCAAAGGTATTGTACACGGGTCCCCCCACTTTTTGGGTGGGCGAGTCCGGTGTGGTCAACTCTGGAAACTGAGCCTCCAGCTCTTCCAGCCGACGGTAAAGAAGATCGTATTCAAAATCCGTAATCTCCGGGTCATCGTCCGTATAATACTTTTTTCCATGGTAAATAATCCGCTCCCGCAGGCGCGAAATTTCTACCTCTGCTGTTTTTCTGTCCATAGCCACCTCTTTTTCAAGATCTGTGTTAAACACTGCATTGGCAAACCAAATTTCAGTATTATAGTATCATTGGTTTAAAATCGACCACGAATCGTGGAAGTAGCCTCCTTAGACCTACACAGCCGGTATTCATCATGATGATTTTCAACGCTCTTAATTTATCATAGCCAGTATGAACCCGGAAAGGATAGAGGGTAAAGGAGGACGCCTCTTTTCAGTTTTCCCTACTATAACGCAACAGTTTTACTCTATCCATCAGTAGCAGTGGGTATACATTCTCCTGCCGTCACCTTTTCTACCAAGCATGATCGTGGGACACCAAATTTCGCTAACCGATGGGATCAAGCTAGAGTCTATTTTAAAATCGGAGAAATGCTGGATTTTTGCTCAGAAACAAGTGGGTTCCAGGAAAAAAATCGCAAGCCAATCTGCCGGTTGACGAGGATTTTTGACGCGGAAGATGGCCGCTTATGGGCAAAAAGACGGCGCGTTTTGGATGTTTCAAACAAGCTCTAGTCTCAATCGGTTCGGAGCAAGAGTCTATTTACCCGCCATCCATTTGGGAACCTCACCTACTACGAGAGTTTCCGCCAGTACTGTGGCAGTTTCAGTCTCCACTGCGGTCTCGAACCGCTTTGACTGAGAATAAGCTTGAGCCCGTACTGTCATAATCAATCGGTGGCAAGTCTGGTTAACCCCCGCGCTGGCGAACTCCGTAGAGAACTCCACCACGGCTGATCCCTCCAGCCGCAACTTAATAGGCACTGGGAAGCCTCGTCCGCTTAATAGACCAATACCCGTCAGACTGCCCACTGGCACCTGGGCTGTAGCTTGCCCCCGCAGAGACTGTGACAGCCGTTCCAGTACCCCGGCTTTCAGCTTGTTCAGCCGTTTTGCGTCGGCGGTAACCAAGCTCACTTGGCCGCTTTCCTGCCGCTGCACTGTCACAAAGGGTTCGCTTTGAGCCTCTAGTTCATCCTGTACCGCCTGGCTGACACAGTCTAAAATATATCCCCGGGCTGCCTCTCGGGTCAGTTCACCGGAAACACCTCCTAGACCCAGCTCGGAGAGGCCAAGGACCAGCAAGCAAAGCACAACTGGAACAAAAATGGCCACTCTAAACTTTCCTTGCCCCCGCCGGTAACGATGAGGTCTATGTCTTATGTATCGCATTGCACCACCCCTCTATTATAGTACGCGGGGCGGTGCTTTTTGTGAGTATACAGATCCGGGCCGCTATTTCGCCATGGACCGCAGGCGGCGCAGGGTCTCGGCCACAGGCAGTCCTACAATGTTGGGGTAATCCCCAGCAATCTCCTTCACCAGCATAACGCCTACACCCTCGATGCCATAGCCTCCTGCCCGGCCAGCAGACTCGCCCATAGCCACGTACTCGGCAATCTCTTCCTCTGTCAACGAGTAAAAGGTCACATCTGTAGCCTGATGGAATACCTGAGTCTCTCCTCCGGCGATCAGACACACTCCAGTATAAAGCTGGTGGGTACGGCCTGACAGCCGCCGCAGAGTGGTCCGGGCAGCTTCGTCATCTACGGGTTTACCAATAATCAGCCCATCAATACTTACCACCGAATCCGCCGCAATAATAACTCTGCCTGGGCACAATGCCGCCACAGCCTGGGCCTTGCGCTGGGCCAAAGCCTCTACGGTCTCTATGGGGGTAAAGTGTTCCGGCACGGTCTCATCCACGCCGGAAACCACCACTTCCATTCTGACCCCCGCCTGCTCCAGCAGCATCCTCCTGCTAGGAGACTGGGAGGCCAGCACAACTGTTTCCTCAATCCTCAAAGCCATTGGGGTTCATCCTCTGCCAGCGTAGGGTATCCGCACACATATCATCCACGTTCTTCTTGGCGGTCCAGCCCAACTCTTCCTTGGCCAAAGTGCATTCAGCATAGCAGGTGGGGATGTCTCCCGGGCGACGGGGATCGATAACATAAGGAATATCCTTACCCGCTGCCTTAGAGAAAGCGGCAATCATCTCCAGCACAGAGATTCCCTTACCAGTGCCCAAATTATAGATTTTTAGGCCCTTCTGACCCTTTTCAAATAGCTGCAAAGCAGCGGCATGGCCCTCGGCCAAATCTGTGACATGGATATAGTCCCGCACACCAGTGCCATCCGGAGTGGGATAGTCATCACCAAACACGTGAACCTTTTCCAGCTTACCCACCACGGTTTGAGCAATATACGGAGCTAGATTATTAGGGATGCCATTAGGGTCCTCGCCAATCAGGCCGCTTTCATGGGCGCCTACGGGGTTGAAATACCGCAGCAGCACTGCACTAAGCTCCGGGTCAGCGGTGACACAGTCAGCCAAGATATGCTCAATCATCAGCTTCGTGTTGCCATATGGGCAGGCCGCGCTGGTTGGCAACACAGAATCCTCTTTAATAGGTACTGTAGCCGGGTCGCCATATACCGTGGCAGAGGAACTAAAGATAATATTATGCACCTTCTGTTCCGCCATAACCTTCAACAACACCAAAGTAGAGTTAATATTATTATCATAATAACGCAAGGGTTGCGAGACAGACTCTCCCACCGCTTTAAGCCCGGCAAAGTGGATAACGGCCTGGGGCTTCTCTTTCACAAATACCTCCCGCAGCTTTTCCTCATCCCGCACGTCGCACAGATAGAAAGCGGCATCCTTACCAGTAATGTCCTTTACCCGCTGTACCGATGTCTTTTTGCTATTGCAAAGATTATCCACAATGGACACCTGATGGCCTTGATTTAGCAGCGTAACCACCGTGTGGCTGCCAATGTAGCCCGCGCCGCCTGTAACTAATATTTTCATAATTTGCTCCTACCTTTCTCTATATTTGATAGCTTAGATTTGAAATCTTCTAGGTTCTTTACCCTGCAAATATTATAGGCAAAGATAGGGAAAAATACAAGAATTTTTATAAAATTGAGCAATATATTCCTAAAAAAAAGCAAAATACTCCCAACCAAAGGAAAGGCTCTGTCGCGCATAAGATTGGCAGCATGGGGCAAGGTAAGGAGGAACTGAAGGGAGGAAAGAAGTATGAGCCGAGACGGTGTGATTTTTCTGGCAGGCAGCTGTGCCTACCCTACTCTAGAAATGGCCTGGCGGGGCCACACCCATTACTCAATGGCCTTGGCTGGAGGCGTATGTCTATGTCTTATCGACCGAGTGTGTTGTGGACAGCTGAAAAATAGGAGTCTCTTTTTGCGGTGCCTGGCTGGAGCAGGGCTTATCACTGGTGTAGAGTTGGCGGCTGGGGTCGTAGTAAATGGCGTTTTTAACTTAAAGGTATGGGATTACTCCAACATGCCTCTAAATGTGCTGGGGCAGGTTTGTCTGCCCTATTCAGCGTTATGGTTCCTGCTTACACTACCAGCTATGGCCTTATGCGGCTTGTGCCGGAAATCACCGCTGCTGGAGGATTAGGAGTTATTTTGAAGAAACCATATTGCCAAAAAAGGTTGCTAAAAAAGAGAAAAAGGTTAAGGCTGATGTCCCCATAAAAATTTTTCCGAAAAAAGGATTGACATCCCATGGTGAATTGTGGTAATATGTATAGGCATCAGAGAGATGGAGAGGTGTCCGAGTGGTTTAAGGAGCTAGTCTTGAAAACTAGTGATCCCGCAAGGGACCAAGAGTTCGAATCTCTTCCTCTCCGCCAATTTGTTTATTTTTTAGTTTATATAGAGTTTTTCCTTGGAGGAAAGAAATAATTCACTTTTGGAGAAGTACCCAAGTGGTGAAGGGGCTCCCCTGCTAAGGGAGTAGGTCGGGAAACCGGCGCATGGGTTCAAATCCCATCTTCTCCGCCATCAAGAGTCAAAATGACTCTTCTCGAAGAAACCCGCGTTATAACGCGGGTTTCTTTTTTGAAAGCTTGAGATTTCGAAAAGATAATAATTTGCAGTTGCAAGTAAATGTTTTCACACATCCATTCCCCATCTTACTTCTCTTTTTGGAAAATAGCGTGAATATCTGCGTCATAATACTCCCGTATAAAAAATGCCTCTATCTTACTCTAAAATCATGCAATCATCCCAACATTTTAGATAAATATAGAAGAAAATCTATTCTGTAAGGCAACTGATACGTCTTTCCATAAAATTGACTTTTCCTCGCGTTCATGTTATACTGAAAAAATGAAAATTCCCTTTAGATTGGCGTGATTCTATGGAACAAAAGACCTCCCGGCGGGTGCCGGTTTTTCGTTTAGGGCTAGGCTGGTGCCTGGCTCTTACACTTCCGTTGGCCCTGGCAGAGATGTTGCTGGCCCTATATATTCAGCCCGGCCCACTGCGTCCCCTGCTCTCTTATATGAAAGACCATCTTCTCCTAGTGCTCCTAAACTTCCTTCCCTTCTGGCTGCTAACCCTATGTGGGTATTTTTTATTTGCCAATCCCTTTTTTGCGTCGGCTCTAGTTGGCGGGGTGGGAGGCGTTCTATCCATCGTGAACCGGACCATGGTGGAAAAGCGGGACGAGCCTCTCTCGCCAAAGGATTTCGGCCTCTTGAAAGAGGCCGGCGATGCCATACAAAGCTATGATCTAAACCTACACGTTCCCTCTATTGTCATGACCGTCCTCTTTGTGGTTATCATGTTTTTAATTGGGCTGATTTTTCGGGGCAAACGTCCGCTTACCCTCTGGTGGAAAAATCTCTGCTTCGCTCTTCTAGGTGCAGCGGTCTCCTTTGGGATATTAGTGGGCTGCATCCGTACTGTGTACAGTTCTAAAGAGCTCCACGAATCCTTTCCCATCCGGGCCCAGTATCATATGACCAGCATCTACGAGCAGTTGGGGTTCCCCTACTGTTTCTGCTACCACTTTAACACCTATCAAGTGGAGAAACCCGAAGGCTTTTCGGCCCAAGAAGCGGCTAGCTACGCCCAACAGCACCCGGTTTCTGATGACCAGGGCCTGCCGGTTAATGTGATCCTTGTCATGAACGAAGCTTTCTCTGATGTTACCAATTTCGAAGCTTTCGACTATCCTGAGGGGCAAGAACCCTTACAGTTCTTCAACTCTTTAAAGAACTCGGATCAGGCCATTACTGGCCATATCGTAGTACCGAATTTCGGTGCAGGTACCGCAAACACAGAGTTTGACGTGATCACCGGTATGCAGACCAACATGATCAGCGAGACCGGGGCCTCGGCTTTTCGGGTGCTGAATCATGATGTAGAAAGCATTTTCCGGATATTTTTAGAGGACGGCTATCAGACGGAATTTATCCACCCTGGGCAGGAATGGTTCTATAACCGCCAAAATGTATATAAGTATTTTGGTGCGGAAAAACTGATGTTTTCTCAAGAGTTCTCTGAGGCAGAGCGTCTTGGCCAATGGGTAACGGATGCGGCGGTGCTGGACGTACTAAAAGCAGAGTATGAGGCCGCGGTAGCTGCAAACCAGCCGTACTTTAACTATACCGTTACGATTCAGAACCATATGAGCTACTCCACAGAAAAATATGGTGATCTGGTGGTTCCTCAGGCCCCCATGAACCAGGATATAGAAGAAAAAGCCCACTCTATGCTCTCTGTGTACGCAAAAGGCGTCCGAGACGCAGATCAAATGCTGGAAGATTTAACTGAATACTATTCTAGCCGGCCAGAACCAGTGCTGCTGGTGTTTTTTGGCGACCACTTGCCTAACTTAGGCGATAGCTATTACTGTTATCAACAGATGGGCATGGAAGTGGGCGAGGGAAAAAATCCCGAGGCCACCCTGCGCACTTATAAGACCCCCTATGTGATCTGGGTCAATCACGCTGCGGTAGAACAGCTGAACTTTTCCCAAGCGAAGGAAGCCTTAGACCTGCCTTCAGACCATGTAATTAATGCCAACTACCTGGGTGCCGTCATCCTAGAATTAACTGGCCGCCGGGACGCCAACAGCTTCTTCTCCTACCTCAACGACCTGCGTCGGGAGCTGCCTGTTCTGCACAAAAGTGTGGGACGTGGTGCGGACAACCGTCTGTTTGAGGAGCTTCCGGAACAATATGAAGAAGTTGTACGAAAGATGCGGTTTTGGCAATATTACCGACTAAAAATAGAATAAATCACCTTAAAGAAGGCCTTCGCCAGATCACTTGGCAGAGGCCTTTTCTATAATTTCAGATTTAGTTTCTGCACCCAGATTTTTTCACACGCTGTTGCAAAGTGCCAACTCTACCCCTCCATGAGTTTATGTTATCCGTTACTGGCGAGTACTTCTTTTTTCCCCAACACCACCAGTGTCCACCCAGCCGCTAGAGCCAAAGCTGCCGCGATGCACTGATAGCGGAATTTGACCAACAGCAACTCTGTCTCATAAGTTTGAGCCAGCAGGTCCTCCTGGTTGCAGATGATAAACCCTTGGCCCTCCAAACTGCCAATCAAAATCTGGTCATAGTGCTCCAGACGTATTCGTAACATGTCCGAGTCGCTTAGCGTCAGACTATTTCCCGTGGATACGGCCCGGCCCTCTCCCCCAGGAACCCCTGCCGCGGCACTAAACCCGCCGCTTTCCCTTTTTCCATCCCGCTCATAGGTCATATAAACCGGTGAACGGGACTTACTGTCTGTTAGCTCTTGAAACGCCTCAGGGCTTAGCCAATACTGCTGTCCAGCTCCTTCCAACTTAATTCCATAACATTGGGCCAAATATTCTTCTGAAAGCTCTGTTACAGTCAATGTCATTTTTTCGCCGATAAGGACGTATTCCCTTTGTTTACTTACACCAATCACTCCTTCCATTGAGTGTAGTCCCTTGATCTTTGTATTCAGCAAGCTGCCAGAGACCTGCGCCTTCAAAATGTACTCCACCGGTTTATTGGCCAAAACGGCATATTCGCCTACCTGCCCTATCATCTCTACCGCAAACCATCCGGCCAGTAGAAACATCCACAGGGCCAGCTTTACCTTATCGTTCTGCCGCCTCAGGTTCCAAAGCTTTTTCACTCTCCCCATGGTCTACGCCTCTGAATCGCTTTCCCAAAAAAGTAAGCGCCAAATCCCAATGCTACCGCCCCCACAGCCGCCACAATCAGCCACCACTGCCCGAGATTATCCTGTTGAACCGGCGTCATCTCCGTAAATGGAGACTTGATATTCATTGTGAAATTTTCCTCCTGGCTTATTTGGTTGCCCGCCTCATCCTCATACAAATAGGTAATCCTCCCATCGGTTTGCCCGTAGGAAAATCTCCTTGCGTCAAACTAGTGATCTGCACCTGTAGGGGTTTTTCTGCGGAAGTTCCTCCGTCTAGGTCTCCAAAGAATGCCGTGCCGCTGGGTAAAAGTCCGTCTGCCTCCAGAGCAGCCCGCACATTGTAAGCCTTGGCATGGCTTAAGTTAATGGCTTGTACATTCACCTCCACTATATCAGAGATAACCACCTCGTTAGGCAGCTGCATAAGGGCAAACTCCATTTCCAGCGGTTGACGAATATTTACCCGAGCGCTGCCGGTTCCCGCACCAGTTAGTCCTTTGCCATAGGCAAAATCGTAGCTTAATGGAATTACATACTGTCCGGCCGGCGTTTCTGGCCTCACGGTATACTCATAGGTCACTTCTATTGTTCCACCCGCAGCCATATCACCAATGTAAACACTGTCCGCTGGACTGGCCAGAGCAAAGTTTTCCCCAGGAGAACCTGCCATAACCATCATATTTTCTAACGCCTCGGTCTTGCTAGTATTCAGCAGGATCACCGTTACCCGCAACCTATCTCCAGCATTGACGATTCCGGGCTCTGCGCCCTCTTCCAGCGAAACTGCCTGGCAGGACTGCACAAGAATTTTCGGCCCCAGCACCACTGGTTCTGAAATGGGCTCTGGAACCACTACAGGCCCGGGAGTGGCGTTAGGATCTTTTCCCTCCCGGATGGTCACATAGATTGTAAACTCTTCCTGTACCAGGGCCCCAGAAATGTCTTTGGCTGTAACGCTGATTGTAACCGGGTAGCTGCCCATAAAGCGCTCCTGTTTAAGGTCCAGCTGAAAATACACATAGTATCCGCTGACTTTGTCTTTTCCATCATTTACTTTTTGGTCGGTCCGTTCCACAGTTTTTTCATAGTTTTTTGTAACAAAAGGTCCGGTGGTCTCTCCTAATCCCACTTTTGCACGCAGACAATCGCCCTGCAACTGGCCATCGCATAGCAGCGGCAGAATCACTGTGACTACCCCCTTCTCCACTGTGGGAACATATCCCTGGGAGTAGCTCCTCTCCATCTTTTCATACCGATGTTTATTATCAATATACAGCCTTGCCAGTTCGGTGTCGGACTGGCTGTCCAAGGGTGGGGCAGTGCTGGGATGAATGCTCGGGATAGGTTCCGGGGTCAATAGAGGAGTGGGATCTGGCTCTGCTGAAGATACCAACTCCTCTGGTGGCTCAGACGCGCCTTCTGCTAAAATAGCCGAGGGCAAAAAAGCACAAAGAAGCACATTGCCAGAAGAAGAGTGATCATTTGTTTTCTCATATAAATCTTTCCTTTCCGTTTGGCGGTAGAGGTGCTCTCTCCACATCCATCTCAAAAACCTGGTCACACAAAATACGGATATCCTCTCCATTATGGCTAGCCAGCAGGATAGCCTTACCCTGTTCCCGCCGTTCACACAAAACTTGCCGCATCTCCTCCACAGTAGATTTGTCCAAACCGTTAAAGGGTTCATCCAAAACCAGCACCGCGGGATTTTCCATAATGGCCTGGGCAATGCCCAGGCGCTGCCTCATACCAAGCGAGTACTTTCCTACAGCCCTGTACATGCTTTTACTTAGGCCTACCTGGTCCAGCGCCTCCAAAATCTCCTTTTTGCCAATTCTGCCCTTTAACGACGCCAAAGTCTTTAGATTTCGGTATCCGCTCATGCTGGGAATGAACCCTGGAGTTTCGATGATAATTCCCAGGCTGTCCGGAAAATCGCAGTCCCTCCCCACTCTTCTGCCATTTACAGTAACCATGCCCTGATCTGGTCGAAGAAACCCACAAATGCACTTCATCAGCACCGTTTTCCCGCTGCCGTTGTTTCCTACCACGCCTACGATTTCTTCAGGAGAGATGGTCATGCTTATGTCTCTCAGTACCTGTTCCTTTCCAAATGACTTGTATACGTGTTCTACAAGAATGCCCCCCATCCCTGTCATAGTGTGCGCTCCCTTCTGGACAAGTTGTCCTTTTCATAATCTCCTAAAAAATCCTCCGCCTCTACCGCTCTGTGCCAGTGAAATGGAAAGAGTAGCTTCTTACCCGCCAAAAGGCCAACAGATATATCGTCAGGCTGGCTTTGGTAAAAATCAGGTAGGAATCCGCCAGCCTGGGAAGGTTGTCATATCCGAAATTGTGCATATAGTAAGTGGCATGATTTAAAGGGGACAGCCAACCACACAGGATGTTTGCCACACCAGCCTGGTACGGGTCTAGGCTAAGCCAGTCGATGAGAATCTGCGGAGTCAGAAAAAAACCGAATCCGCTGAGCACCGCCCCCGCCACCATACCTATCGCCCTTTCAGAAGATTAAAAAAGAAAATTACCGCCGAAAGAACCAGAGAGTAACCCAGAACCAGCAAAAAAATATGGACTGTACAGCGGTATGGAAAGGTCAGCTCCAGTACCTTTACAAAAGCTGGCACTGCGATGCTCTCTCCAATGGAGGAATATCCTAGTATTGCCGCCGTATTACTCCACAGATCTGCCCTGTAAGCCTGCGCTCCCGCCAGCAAGCAAGTGGAAAGCAGGATAAATCCCACAAAAAGTAGAGTGGCTAAGACCAAGTATAGAATTTGCCCCGCCATCCAGCAAAACCGATTGATACGCACTAAAAACAGTGGCACTTCGTTGCTCAGGTTAGGCAAGTCGGCAAACAAGAGCAGTAGACATAGAGAAATAAGCAAAATAGACGTCGCATCTCCAAAGGTCCAAATGAAAGGCTCAAATATTTGCAGCACCGTGTTTTGCTCCTGGGCAAAGTCCACCACCTTGCCTGAAAGAAGAAAACATGCCACAAACCCTAACCCAAAGGCCAGCCATATCTGGGGGCTGTGCCTCCACCGGCCAAAATTCGTTATGGCCGTAATTCCGATCTGCCGCAATTTACGCATGTTCCACCCTCCTCTGCAAAACGCTATAGTGCCACAGTCCTAGCACCAGAATCACCCCACTAAGTAAGACCATTACGCCCTTGTTACCCCACACCCAGGTATGCTGCGGACTTAACCACTCATAAGGATATAGACAATAAAGGCCCGGCCAGTAGCGCTCGCAGATAATTATCAGAAAATAGTAGATCACAAAGCTCCCTCCATAAGCCAGGTATTTGCTATTGGAAAGGGCAGCCAGCACCGCGGCCACTGCTGCCCACACTGCGGATGAGAGAAACAACAGGCCATAGTCGCTGGGCTGCCCTTTCTTCACTGCACAGAAAAGCCACGCTGACAAAACCTCCACACCTCCACCGGAAACTCCGCAGGCCAAAAACTTTCCCCAAATATATCCCCGCATACGGCCACGTACCAGCGCAAGTTTAAAAAAACCACCCTTATAATCATCCAGCCAGCCGCAGGCATACGGCAAGGTACAGATAATAGGTACCGTCATTTTATAGAGGATAGAATCTACCCCCTGGCACCAAAGTACAATGAATTGTAGCATCGCTCCTAGGAAAAGCGAAAGGAAAACACCGCACGTCGTAGGTCTGTTTCAAAACTGTTCATTACATCACCAAAAAAAGACGCCAAACTTAGGTTGCGCCCATAGTTTAACATCTTTTGTCTCATCAAGTATTCAGGAAACTATTACTCCTCCGCCGAAAGATAGGAAAGAAGCGGATGGAGGAAAAAACGAATAACCCGAGAGGGATTATGCTGGAGCCGACGCATAAATGAATGAATGTTATGAGAGATATCCTGCGCCGTATAAGG
>NZ_JAWXXL010000008.1:0-118905 GCF_034334985.1 Acutalibacter intestini
CTGTCCTCCTTCTTCCAGGGAGCATGGGAGGCCATCGTCAACTTGGCCCAGACCATCTGGGGTGGTATCGGCGACTTCTTCTCTGGGCTGTGGGAGGCCATCTCCACCACGGCCCAGGCGGTTTGGAATGGCATCAGCGAGTTCCTCTCCGGCCTATGGACCGGCATCGTCAGCACTGCCCAAAGCATCTGGAGTGGTATCACCGAGTTCTTCTCTGGGCTGTGGGAAGGTATCAGGTCGGTGGCTGAGACTGTCTGGAATGGTATCAGCACCTTCCTGTCCGGCCTGTGGACGGGCATCGTGAACACCGCCCAGACCATCTGGAACGGTATCACCACCTTCTTCTCCGGGCTGTGGGAGAGCATCCGGGCCACCGCCGAGGCGGTCTGGAACGGTATCAGCACTTTCCTCTCCACACTTTGGACAGCCATTTCCGCGGCGGCGCAGACCATCTGGAACGGCATCGCCACCTTCCTGTCCACCCTTTGGACGGCTATCTCCACCACGGCCCAGGTCGCGTGGAACGGAATCAAGGAGTTCCTCTCCGGCATCTGGGAGGCCATCAAGGGTGTGTTCACCGCCGCGCTGGAAGCCATCAAGTCGGTGGTGACCGGGGCTTGGGAGGCCATCAAGAGCGTGGTCACCACGGCGATGGAGGCGCTCTAGACCGCAATCAGCACCGCATGGGAGGTGATAAAGACCGCCATCTCCACGGCGCTGGAGGCGATCAAGACCGCAGTCACCACAGCGTGGGAGGCTATCAAAACGGCGGTCACCACAGCGATGGAAGCCATCAAGACGGCAATCACCGCTGCCTGGGAAGCCGTCAAGACCACTGTGCTGACGGTCATGGAGACGGTGAAAACTGCTATCACCGCAGCGTGGGAGGCAATCAAAACCGCCGTCACCACGGTGGTCAACGCCATCAAAGATACAGTGACCCAGGTCTGGAATGCCATCAAGGAGGCCGTTTCCGGCATCATGGACCGGCTGAAGGAAACCGTCGTCAACGCCTGGAACGCGCTGAAGGAGGCCGTCACCAGCGTGGTCAATGGCATTAAAGAGGCGGTCACGGGTGTGTTCAACGGCCTCGCCGATGGTGTGCGGACGGCAATGACGAAGGTGCTGGATGCGGTGAAGTCTGGCTTCAACTTCGTCAAAGACCACATCCTCGGCCTGGGCAAACAGGCCGTGGGCTGGGGCCGCGACCTCATCATGGGCATCGTCAACGGAATCAAAGGGGCCATCGGCGCGGTCAAGGACGCTGTGTGCAGCGTGGGCGACACCATCCGCTCCTTCCTCCACTTCTCCGTCCCGGATGAGGGGCCGCTCACCGACTACGAGAGCTGGATGCCCGACTTCATGGCGGGCCTTGCCAGGGGCATCGAGCAGAGCCGGGGAGCCGTTCACGCCGCCATTGGAAATGTGGCGGACGATTTGGCTCTCACCCCCACTGTATCTGTGGCGGCGGGCAGCTTAGACGCTCTAAAAACTGGCAGCGGGAGATACACCGAAGCTACCGCCGCTGACAACAGCTCCGACCTGTCCGCTCGGCTGGATGCCATGTACGAGGTGGTCACCAAGTACCTGCCCCGGCTGGCCAACCGCCAGATCGTGCTGGACTCCGGCACTCTGGTGGGCGAACTGTCCGATGGCATGAACCGAACGCTGGGGAGGTCTTTCCTATGATCCGAAAATTCCGACTGACCAACGGCGCGGGGGACGGTTGGGACCTGAACAGCCGCTCCTCCTTCTTTCACTCCATCGCTGGCCTCGGCTTTAAGGACGGCACCCAATATGAGCAGGTCGGCACTGACTTCATCCCCCTGGAAGAACTGTTCTCCCAGGGGGAGATGTCGGGCCGCATCCTGTTCGGCGGAGCCGCCGCCTACCAGACCTACCGGGAGTTTTCCCGGTTCGTCCGGGCGGTGCCGCTCACTCTCATCTATCAGACGGACGAAACATACCGGGTCCCGATCCGGCTGACGGAGCTTTCCAAAGGAGAACTGATGGAGGGCGGCGGCGGGCTGGTCTGCGATGTGACATTCCTCGCCACCGGGCTGTTCTACAAGAGCGTCACCCGGCAGAGCGGGGTGCTGTCCATTGGCGGAAAGGTTTATCCGTACACCTATACCTACTCTTATACAGAGGTATCCCAGAACACCCTGGTCATCGATAGCGACAGCTACGAGGACAGCCCCTGCAAGGTCACCATCTTCGGCCCCTGCCTCAACCCGGTCTGGAAACACTATGTTGACAATGAGCTGTTCGAGACGGGCCGCTACGAGGGCCTCATCATGGCGGACCACAAGCTGGTGGTGGACGCCACCGGCATTCCGTACAGCATCACCGAGCGCGGGGCGGCGGATGACATTGTTGCCGACCGCTACCAGCTCTGCGACTTTACCACGGAGCGGTTCTTCCACCTCAAGCATGGGAGCAACCGTATCTCCGTTTCCCACGATGGACTGAACACAGTGAAAATGATGGTGGAAGGGAAGATTTCGTATGAAACCGTATAGTGTGGAGATTTTCCGGCCCGACTTCACGATGGTCGGGAACACCAATGTCAACGAGGTCACCTACAAAGAGGACTACCTCACCTCGGACGAGAACACCATCACGGTGCTGGCCCTCCCCGGTATCGAAAAGCAGGACTTCATCCGTATCAGCCGGGGCAGCGCGGAGTACGCCGGAGTGGTCACTGAGATCGGCTACGGCACCGACCACTCCAAGCGGCTACAAACCATCTCCTACAAACCTCTGGTGGAGCTGCTCAACACCGGCATCCTGTTCGATGTGAATGCCCAGGGCCAGGGGACGCTGGAGGAGTTCATCTGCGACCGCATCCGGGAGACCTTCATCGAAAACCCGGACACCCTCCAGAACATCCACGGCCTGTCCGTGGCCCACACCAGCGCCACCACCGGCTGGAGCCTGCACATCACCCCGGCCCAGAGCGGCGGACATTACAATATCGTCAACCTCATGGACTCGGTCATCATCCCCGCCATGCAGAAGTACGGCATTCTGGTCAAGGCCGCGCTGGACATCCAGAACCGGGAGATACACCTCTCGGTGGGCCGGGCCGGGGGAAGCATCCTCACCATCGAGGCTGACCTTCCGAATATCATCAAGAAAAGCGTCACCATCAAGCAGGTCAGCGCCGATGTAAACAAACTGGTGCTGTACGACAGCGCCGACTACGCTGCCACCCGCACCTACTACCTCCACCCAGACCTGGGCTACGACACCTACGACCGGGACCGCATCACCCCTGTGGTCTGCGAGATGCAGGCGGTGCAGAGCGAGGAGGGCAGCACCTTCGATGCCGCCGCCATCCGCGCCGCCCACGACAAGTTCTCCGGGCTGGCCTACTCCAACCTCATCGAGCTGACCATGGCGAATGACGATGGGCTGGTGAAGCCGGAGCGGATAGAGTTCGGGCAGGAGGTGGACATCATCTCGGACGGGGTGGCCTATCGGAGCATCCTCACCGGGCGGGAACGAGGGAAAAACACCAAGCTGGTATTCGGCACCGTCCGGCTGGACCTCACCAAAATTCTAAGGAGGAGCGGCAATGGCCAATAACATCGTTTTGAAAACCTTTCGCGGCGGCAGCGTGACCCCGCTGGACGACGCCATCATCCAGCAGACGGTCATCGGCACCAACGGCATCTTCAAGGGCTGCAATGTCACCTACGCCAGGGGCAACGTCCTCCATGTGTCCCAGGGCTTCGGCATGATCAAGGGGCGGTTCTTCGAGGTGTACGACTGTGAGGTTGGCGTCATCCTCAACAGCGGCTCCGGCACTCTCCAAGGGCGGCTGTATATCCACATGGACCTTTCCAATGCGGATGAGCCGATTCAGCTTTTGACCGAGACAGCCTCTGTGCTGACCGACCTGACCGGGGACGAGGATGTGAACTTCAACAACACCGCCTACGACCTGGAGCTGGCTACCTTTGGTGTGACCCGGACGGGCATCACCAACCTGGTGCCGACCTTCGAGAAGATCATCGGGGCCTCCGGCAGCGGCGGGGCCAGCTCCCTCCAGCGGTCCACCGAATACTTCAAAGGCGACTTCGTGACCTGCAAAAAGTCCCCCGGCTGGGTGACGCTCTACTGCACTACCGCTGGTGTGACCGCCGCCGCGGAGCCTGTGGAGTACGCTGGCATCGCCCAGGTGGGCGACACGGTGCAGGACGGCACCTGCGTGTTCACCGCCCGCGATGTGGTGGGTGAGATCGATGTGCTGAAGGACCTGTTCACCGACACCGAGACCAGTATCGCCGGTCTGGAGGACGGCCTTCAGGAGCTGCGGGAGGAGCTGAACCACAAGGCCGAGAATCTCCCGCCCCCGGTCGGCACCATTAAGTACAGCGCCGCCGACCCAGGCCCGGATTGGGTGAAGTGTGACGGTAGCTTTGTGAGTGAGGACGATTACCCCGAGCTGCTCCCGCTGCTCAACCACAAAGAGCCAACCGCTGCCGACCTGCTCACCGCCTATACAGCGGAAAAGGCCGGAGCCATCACCAACACCTGCGTGTTCAACGGCTCCATCTGGGCCTATCTGGTGGATGCACACCTTCTGGTCAGTATTCCGCCCACCGGCACCGCCAAGACCATCCCTGTTTCTGGTGCGGAAACCCTGTCCTCCGCAAGCCCCGCCTATCTCTCTATCTGCGGGGGATCTCTCTACCTGACACAGATTGGCGGTACTCAGACAAAGATTCTCCTATTTGAATTGGTGTCGTTCACTGGTTCAGAGTCCTCAATTGAAATGGCAGCGGTTACGACTTATAGGAGCGGTTCGGTCACTCAAACCGCTACCCAGTTCACGATCCCCTACGTGGTAGATGTGGGTGGTACTAAAATGATGTCACTATACATTAACGACACCTATTTCTACTACATTACATGGAAAGCAGGAGAATATGCCACTACCGCCCAACAGCAGCAGGGCTACTGCAGCGGTGCCAGCACCAACATGAACTATGTCTACTCGGCAAAGCTGGCGGCAAAATTCGGTTTCTCTCCAAAAAATCAAAACGAAGCTATCTATGCTTCCCGTTATTTGGGAGTTCGGGATGACAACGTTTACGGTATGAAGTTCTGGTTTAGTATTGCCTCTGTCTCTCAGTCACTCTATGGCACCCCGGAGAGTGACCCATACTACTCCTACGAAAGCTACACTGACATGAACGAGGCAATAGAAAAGGACACACGGGGTAAGTATCTTAAAAAGTTCATTGCTGAAAGTTATACTCCGCAGATGATGACGCTCCCCGCTGGTGGCGGTAACGAGTACCTTTATAACGTGGACCTTATTGACCGAAAGGTCACGTTGATGCACGGAAGGTACAACGGCGGGACGTTGCCGGAGTGGAGGGATATCAACATTAAGCTCCCGTCCAGGGCTGTCCTGTTCACCGATTCCGTCTGCTATGTGGCAGAGCAGTCCATGTGGTTCATCTTCGTGGGGACGGGGCTGCTGTTCGGCTCCAAGCTGGCCACCGGCGGCTGGGGCTATATCGACACCATGGGCCTCCTGGGGCTGGTGGCGAGGTATGGGTGCATCACCTATCTACCCGGAGAGAACGCGCTGTATATCAGCGGCCTTAACACGGCTGGCATTCCTGTGGTCTGCAAGCTGCTGTTTGATGGTGAGATGGATTTCACCGGCGCGGGCGCGTGGCTTCCCGTGCTGACCAAAGACGGCATCCCGGCCTACATCAAGGCCAAGACAACCGAATAACGGATGAAGGGCTGTCCGCCGCTTGGCGGATGGCTTTTTATTATACACATTTTTGAAACGGAGGGATTTTCCATGAAAGAGTTCTGGAACACGATCCAGATGGTATTCGCCGCCGTGGGCGGCTGGCTGGGGTACTTCCTGGGCGGCTGTGACGGCCTGCTCATCGCCCTGGTGGTGTTCGCCGTGGTGGACTACATCACCGGGGTCATGTGCGCCATCAACGATCAGAAGCTGTCCAGCGAGGTTGGCTTTCGCGGCATCTGCCGGAAGGTACTGATCTTCTTCCTGGTGGGGGTGGCGAACATCCTCGATGTGGAGGTCATCGGTACCGGGAGCGTCCTGCGCACCGCCATCATCTTTTTCTACCTGTCCAACGAGGGTGTGTCCCTTCTGGAGAACGCCGCCCACCTGGGCCTGCCCGTTCCCCAGAAGCTGAAGGACGTGCTGGAGCAGCTCCACGACCGGGCGGAGAAGGGCGGTGAGGACGAATGAGGCTCGTTGAATCCATCCTCACCAAAAACCCCTGCTACACCGCAGGCCGGGAGATCACGGCCAAGGGCCTCATGCTCCATTCTGTAGGCTGTCCCCAGCCCAGCGCCCAGGTGTTCGTTCGCAACTGGAACAAGGCCAGCTACGACCGGGCCTGCGTCCATGCGTTCATTGATGGCAACGATGGCACCGTGTACCAGTGCCTCCCCTGGAACCATCGGGGCTGGCATTGCGGGGCCAGCGGCAACAACACCCATATCGGGGTGGAGATGTGCGAACCGGGCTGCATCAGGTACACGGGCGGGGCTACTTTCACCTGCTCTGACCTTCCCACCGCTCAGGCCGTTGCCAAGCGCACCTATCAGGCGGCGGTGGAGCTGTTCGCCATGCTCTGCCAGAAGTTCTCCCTCGACCCTCTGGGGGACGGGGTCATCGTCAGCCACAAGGAGGGCTGCAAGCGGGGCATCGCCTCCAACCACGGCGACCCGGAACATCTCTGGACGCAGCTCGGCCTGCCCTACACGATGGACACATTCCGCAAGGCGGTCAAGGCCGCGATGGACGGTGGGGCCGCTGCTCCCAGCGATGTGTCCGGCACGAAGATTATGGGCGCGGCTGTCGCTACGGCGGAGCAGATGCGCACCTACATCAAGGCCAAGAATCCGAAGGTGGCCCAGAGCGTTCTGAACATGGTGCCGCTCTATCTGTCCGAGGGGGCGGCGGAGGGAGTGCGGGGCGACATCGCCTTCGCGCAGTCCTGTCTGGAGACCGGGAACTTCGGCTTCGCTGGCTCCGCCGTCACGCTGGACCAGAATAATTTCTGCGGCATGGGTGTCACCGCCAACGGCATGAAGGGTAATTCCTTCTCCACGCCCCAGCTTGGCATCCGGGCGCAGATGCAGCACCTCAAAGCCTACGCATCCACCGAGCCGCTGAAGAACGAGTGCATCGACCCCCGGTTCAAGTATGTGGCGCGGGGCTGCGCCGAGGTGGTGGAATGGCTGGGTCAGAAGGAGAATCCCCAAGGCAAGGGTTGGGCCACTGGCGCAGGTTATGGGGAGAAGATCATCACCATCCTCAACAGCATTCTTGCCACCGCTGGCGGAGCTGCTCCGGCTCCTGCCGCCGTTCCCTTCAAGGTGAGGGTCACTGCCACCGACCTCCGTATTCGCACTGGCCCTGGCACCGACACCGCCAAGACCGGGAAGTTCACTGGGGCTGGGGTGTTCACCATCACCGAGGTCAAGGACGGCACAGGCTCCGCCAAGGGCTGGGGCAGGCTGAAATCTGGCGCGGGGTGGATCGCCTTGGATTACGCGCAGAAAATTTAATCGGCATTCAAGCCCACCGGGAACATCCACCCGGTGGGCTTCTTGCTTTTACCATCGTTTTGAGGGGGTATCACTTATGGTGACAGCGAAAGCAAAAGACATTCTACGGTATCGGGAACAGGGGCTGGGCTATAAGCGCATTGCCGCCCTCACCGGCTACTCTATCAACACGGTCAAATCGGTGTGCAGAAGGAATCCTGACGGGGCAGAGCGATTCTGCCCTCAATGCGGGGCCATGCTGACGCACACACCCCATCACAGGGAGAAGAAGTTCTGCTCAGATAAATGCCGCATGGCTTGGTGGAACAGCCACCCGGAAGCTGTCAACCGCAAGGCTGTCTACCACTTCACCTGCGCCCAATGCGGTCAGCCCTTCGACAGTTATGGCAACGACCACCGAAAATACTGCTCCCGTGCCTGTTACGCCGAGGCGCGGCGAAAGGGGGTATAGGTGTGTCCGAGGAGTTTTTCCGCAATCTTGCAGCATACAAAGCAGCGATGAGCCTCGCCATGGGTATGCTCCACCAGGGCATCATTTCCGAGAGTGAGTACACTGAAATCGATACAATTATGACCAAAAAGTACGGCCTGTCTTTGGATAGCATTTTTCGTTCAAAAACTTGATAAACCTGCGGTTTAGAGCGAATATGTGACCACCAAGGAGGTGATTTTTTGGAACGCATTATTCAGAAAATGGGGCTGAAAGTCCCAGCCCAGCCCAAGGTCAAGCGGGTCGCGGCCTACGCCAGAGTGTCCTCCGGCAAGGATGCCATGCTCCACTCCCTTTCGGCCCAGGTCAGCTACTACAGCGACCTGATCCAGAACCATCCTGGCTGGCTCTACTGCGGAGTGTTCGCTGACGAGGCGTTGACCGGCACGAAGGAGAACCGTGAGAACTTCCAGCGGCTGCTGGCCGAGTGCCGCGCCGGGAACATCGACCTCATCATCACCAAATCGATTTCCCGGTTCGCCCGAAACACCGTGGTGCTGCTCCAGACCGTCCGGGAGTTGAAGTCGATGGGCGTGGATGTGTACTTCGAGGAGCAGAACATCCACTCCATGAGTGCAGACGGTGAGTTGATGCTCACCATTCTGGCATCCTACGCCCAGGAGGAGAGCCTTTCCGCCAGCGAGAATCAGAAGTGGCGCATCAAAAAGAACTTCGAGGATGGCAAGCCCTGGTCAGGGCAGATTCTGGGCTATCGGTACGAAAACGGCGTCTACATCGTCAAGCCGGAGGAGGCGGAGATCGTGCGGGGCATTTTCGCTGACTACCTTTCCGGCATGGGGGTCGAGGCCATCATGAAAAAGCTGAACGCCCAGGGCAAGACCACGCGCAACGGGAATACTTGGGGCCGTAGCTGTGTGCGGAAGGTTCTGGGGAACTACTCCTACACCGGCAACCTGCTCCTCCAGACCACATTTCGAGAGAACCACATCACGAAAAAGACGCTCCCCAACCGGGGTGAGCTGCCCATGTACCATGCGGAAAACACCCATGAGGCCATCATCAGCATGGAGGATTACCAGGCGGTGCAGGCGGAGATGGCCCGCCGCTCCGCCAAGCACAACAAGACCAAGTGCGGCCCCGTCAAGTACCCATTCACGTCAATGATCGTCTGCGGCACCTGCGGCAAGGGCTACCGGCGCAAGGTGACCCGCACCGGCCCGGTGTGGATTTGCAGCACCTTCAACATCTACGGCAAAGCCACCTGCCCCTCTAAGCAGATACCTGAACGGACGCTGGAAAAGGCGACGGCAGAAGTGCTGGGGCTGGATGAATTTGATGCGGAGGCCCTCCACGATAAAATAACGGCTATCCGGACCGAGGGGGGCAACACTCTGGTATTTCTGTTCAAGGACGGCACTCAAACCGTTAAACGGTGGACAGACCGCTCCAGGGCGGAAAGTTGGACCCCGGAGATGAGGGCCGCGGCCAGAGAATTTGCAAAGAAAGGACAGGCGATGAGATCATGCCAGCGGCAAGAGCAGTAACAGTCATTCCGCCGACCATTAACCTTCACACCCACGCCCCGGCGGTGGCGGCACAGAAACGGCGGGCGGCGGGGTATGCCCGCGTCTCCACCGACAGCGATGAGCAGTTCACCAGTTACGAGGCGCAAATCGACTACTATACCCGGTACATCAAGAGCAACCAGGAGTGGGAATTTGTGTCGGTCTATACTGACGAGGGCATTTCTGGCACGAACACAAAGCACCGGGTCGGTTTCAATCAGATGATCGCCGATGCCCTTTCCGGGAAGATAGACCTCATCGTCACCAAATCGGTGAGCCGCTTTGCCAGGAACACGGTGGACAGCCTAACCACCATTCGCAAGCTGAAGGAGCATGGCGTGGAGGTCTACTTTGAAAAAGAGAACATTTGGACCTTCGACAGTAAAGGCGAATTGCTCATCACCATCATGTCCTCGCTGGCCCAGGAGGAGAGCCGCTCCCTTTCGGAGAACATCACCTGGGGCCAGCGCAAGCGGTTCTCTGACGGCAAGGTCAGCCTCCCCTACAAGCAGTTCCTCGGCTACCGAAAGGGGCCGGACGGATTCCCGGAGATAGTGGAGGACGAGGCCAAAATTGTCCGCCGTATCTACGCCCTTTTCATGGAGGGCAAGACCAGCTACGCCATTGCCAAGGCCCTCACCGCTGACGGCATCCCCACGCCCTCCGGCAAAAAGAAGTGGGGAGCCAGCGTGGTGGAGAGCATTCTCACGAATGAAAAATACAAGGGGGCAGCACTCCTTCAGAAGTGCTATACGGTTGATTTCCTCAGTAAAAAGCGGAAGGTCAACGAGGGCGAAGTGCAGCAGTATTGGATCGAGCAGAGCCACCAGCCCATCATCCAGCCCCATGAGTTCGATGTGGTGCAGGCCGAGTTCGCTCGGCGCAAAGGTATGGGCCTCCACTACAGCGGCGGCGGGGTGTTCGCCTCCCGCCTGGTCTGCGGTGACTGCGGTGGCTGCTACGGCCCCAAGGTCTGGCATTCCAACAGCAAGTACCGCCGCGTGGTTTGGCAGTGCAATGGGAAGTTCAGCAACAAGGAGAAATGCAGCACTCCGCATCTGCTGGAGGAGGACATCAAGGCCCGTTTCCTGGCAGCGTTCAATCAACTGTTGGAGGGCAAGGATGCTCTGCTGGAGGATTGCCGCATCATGCAGGACCACCTCACCAACTGCTCCGCCATTGACGCGGAACTGGACGAGCTGCTCCGGGAGATCGCGGTGGTGACGGAACTGACCCAGCGGTGCATCCAGGAAAACGCCCGGAGTGCCCAGAGCCAGGAGGAATACGCCGAACGCTACAACGGCTATGTGGCATGGTATGAAAAGGCCAAGGCCAGAGTGGACGCCCTCCAGGAGCAGAAGAAACAGCGGCAGGCCGAGGCGGACCTCATCGGTGGATTCATGTTCGCCCTGCATGAACGGGAGGCAGGCATCACGGAGTTCGACAACTCCACTTGGCTTGCGGTGGTGCAGAAGGCCACGGCATACCACGATGGGCGGCTGGTGTTCACTTTCCAGAATGGGATGGAGATTGAGGGATAACTGAATACGGATACATGGCCCGCCGGTTCATCTTTGAGCTGGTGGGCCTTTTTCTCCGCCTGCTTTACATTCTGTATGGTGTTTTCTGGCCTTTTTCGGGCTTTCTTTTTTGCGAGAATGATGTATAATATTGTCGATAGAATCGGGGAGGCAATGATGCATGGCAAAGAAAGAAAAGCGAATACCACCTCATATAGTTGAAACACGCTCAAGAGATAATATTCGCTCATTGATTGATCGGGACGGGATTGCTCTTTTGCGGGATTTAACGGAGCGAGATTATGGAATTGATGCAATAATGGAATTGTTCGAGGATGGATGTGTTACTGGAAAATTTGCGCTTTTGCAGCTTAAAGGGAAAGAGCATAAAATTGTTCCGCTAAAAGGAAGCGAAGAAATTTCCTGCTCCATATCTGCATCAAATGCAAGCTATGCTTTGCAGCAGAATATACCAGTGATTCTGATTTATGCAAGTTTGGAGGAAAAAGAAAATTTTTACTATATTGCGCTACAAAATGCATTGACAGCTGCTCACCTCAAGAAACTGGAAAAGGGGCAAGATAGTATTACTGTCCGTATCCCAATTTGTAACTGCGTTGCAGAGGGGATGCAGCCTTTTTTTGACATAGTCAATACGTTTTATGAGCGCAAACAACTCACAATTTAGGCTAAACCCCCCTGCCGCAAATTTGCACCCCCCTCTCCATAAAATGCACCCCCCTGGCGAAATTTTGCACCCCCTATGCGGCAAGGGTGTGCATTTGTATCGGAATCACCAGTTCTTTTCATGTAAGGACGGTTATTCTGATACAATGGGTATCGGGATAATCGTCCTTACTTTTTGCCTAAAACCTCTGAAAATGGCTGATTGATTAACACTTCTGAAAAAACACCGCCTCTGACCTGGCAGAAAGCTGGGCCGGAGGCAGTGTTTTTTTGCATTTCCAGGTTTGTATATTGCAAGCAATCGTTTTTCTTGGGTATATCGTTGACCCCTTGGCTACATAGCAGCTGTCATCCCACCTACCTCTTGCATCAAGGGAAGTCATTTGCTATGATCAAAGATAAAAATGCTTACTCTGTTTGGGCGGATACTCTCCTTAAAGGTAAAAGGCTCCCACCCCGATATGGCAGTATGGCCGGAGGACAGACTCTACAGTGCCGCGCTCCAACCCCAGTGTGCCGCAGAGATGAGGCTGATAAAAAGCCGCCGGAAACATGATGTTTCCGGCGGTTTTCAGTGTAGTTGCCGCATCTAGTCCTCCTGCAAATAAGGTTTCATATTACGGAACACAACCTCATATCCGTTGGCATACATATGAATACCTTCTATGGTATATTCCTTTTTCAGGCGGCCCGTTTCATCTGCCAGCCCCTGGTTCACATCGATGAACCGGCATCCCAGCTCATGGGCCAACTCGCATACAGCGGCATTGGCTTTTTGGATATTTTCATTGGTGCGGGTCTTGAATGTAGCATCCAACATGGGGTCACCCGCCTCATGGGCCAGTTCATTGACTGGGTAGTAGGCCATAAGAATGATTTCGGTTTCGGGCAAACGCTCTTTGATCTGTTTTAGAATATTCCTGTAATTTTCAATCAGAGCTTCCTGCCGGTAGCCGGGCGCGCCAATGTCGTTAGTGCCGATGTTAATAAAGATTCTGCCGGGCTGTACGCCGAAAATCTGCTCTTCCATGTGGGCCAGCATATCCTGGGTCGTAAATCCCCCGATTCCGCGGTTATAGACCACTGTATGCATCCCATGATTCATCAGCAGCTCCCCTATCGGAAACTGCTCCATCAGAGAAGAACCGGTGAATAGAGTTTTGCCTTTCAGCGCCAGCTCATTTTGAACCCGAAAATGGGCCAGCCGGTCTTCCCGCATATGCTCCATCATGGCGCGAAAAGGGTCCTTCTGTTCGATATTACTCATAACTATTACACCGACCTTTCATTGTTTTTAATATTATCGTAGCATTAAATTACTTAAAGATTACGCGGAAATTGGCCGCGCGATGGGCGTGTGGCTCAGCTCGAATGAATATCCAGCTCCATCACAAAAGGCTGCTCTTTCCCGCAGGGCTCCCACTTGGGCAGACCCTCGCCGTTGGGGTCGCCGGTTCTCATGAAGTTACACCAGTAATCCAGCATCCGGGCCGAGAGGGCATAGCCGCCCGCCGTCCAGGGCCTCCAGCAGCGCCCAAGGGTGCCCATCATGTACCAGAGCTCAGCGGAGTGCCAGGCGCCCTGCTCGTCTCCGGGCAGGTCCCGGATAAAGTCGTAGACATAGGCGGGCTTTCTTCCCAGAGGGCCGGATGGAGGCAATCTTGTCCGCCCGCAGCTTGTTCACATAGTCCGGGTCCGCCAGCAGGGGCCGGCCCAGGGACACCACGTCGCAGGCGCCCTCGCTGACCGCTTTCACCGCCAGGCCGGGGTCGTCCATGCGCCCGGCGCAGATTACCGGGACGCTCACATTTTCCTTCACCAGCTTGGCATAGGGGATGTACAGCCCCTTCTCCTGGTACATGGGCGGGTGGCTCCACCACCAGGCGTCGTAGCTGCCCACGTCCACGTCCAGGCAGTCGTAGCCGTACTCCACCAAAAGCTTGGCGGCCTGTACGCCTTCTTCTAAGTCACGGCCTTTTTCCTCAAATTCCTCCCCGGGCAGAGCGCCTATGCGATAGTCTTTAATAAAGCTCTTGGGGCTGTACCGCAGGGCTGCCACAAAGTCCCGGCCGCACTTTTTGTGAATCTCCTCCACGATCTCCCGGGCGAAGCGCAGGCGGTTCTCAAGGGGGCCGCCGTATTCGTCGGTGCGGTGGTTGAAGAAGGAGATGGCGAACTGGTCGATCAGATACCCCTCGTGGACGGCATGAATTTCCACTCCGTCAAATCCAGCCCGCTTGGCATTATATGCGCCCTCGCCAAAGCGTTTGACAATGGTCTGTATCTCCTCCACCGTCAGCTCCCGGCAGACCTTATCCAGCCACCGGTGCATGATGGGAGAGGGGGCCACCGGCGGGTACTCCCCCAGGTTGGTGGGGATAGTCACCCGGCCAAAGCCGCCGGACATTTGCAGCCAGATCTTGCTGCCGTAGGCGTGGATGCGCTCGGTCATTTCCCGGCTGGTGCGCACGAACTGCACCGGGTTCCAAGTGGGGCTGGGCACATTGGGCATACCGTGCTCCTCCACCTCGTTGTCCACAAAGGTGACCCCGGTGATGATGAGCCCGGTGCCGCCATTGGCCCGCTCGGTGTAGTAGTCAATGCCCCGCTGGTTCCAGCCGCCGTCGGCGTCGCCCAGGCCCAGGGGGCCCATAGGGGCCATAGCGAAACGGTTGGGCAGGGTCAGCCTGCCGATTTGGACTTCGTCGAACAGGGGGTGGTATTTTTGGTTCATTGCAAACACTCCTTGAAAAAACTTTGAAATTATGAGAGCTTCTGTTTTGCCAGCCACTGGAACCGGGTAACTTCCTTACCATCTGACAGGACCGGCTGGCCATCGAAATCGATGTTAAATTCATCCCGCAGGCCGGGGACCCAGACCCCGTGGTTTATCACCGGCATGGGGGGCCGGTCGTCGATATAGGTCCTGTGGGCGTTCCGCGCGCCTGCGGCTATCAGCCGCTTATAGGTGGGCACGGCGGTTTCTTCCGGCGATACGATGGCGTCCGTTACCGCGTGAAGCAGCCAGACAGGCGTTTTCGCCAGCACCGCGATTTGTTCATCGGAGATGGTATCGTTATAAAGCGCCTCGCACATGGGATACCCCGCCGCAAAATAGCCGGGATAATCGATCATCAGGCGCATACTCATAAACCCGCCGTTGGAACATCTTCCCACATAGATTCGGGAGCGGTCGATGGGGTGCGCGGCGGCAAATTCATCGATCAGCGCTTTCAGGCCCTGGGGCGTTTCCAGTAAATACTCCTCATAACGCCCGAACATATGGAAGTCCTTGCCATCCCGGAAATTGCACTGCCATACGTTGAATTTCTGCTCCACCCGCCGGTCAACTACCGCGCGGAATTGGCTGTCATAGCGCGGGCCGTTGGATTCATCCCACTTTTCCTCGGTCACAAAGGTCCAGTGGGTACCGCCCAGCCAGAAGAATGGCGTGCCGTCGGCGTAGGTCCTATAACGCCCCTGGGGGCCGGCGCGCACAAAGCCGTGCCGATGAGCGGCAGTTCGCCCGTATAGGGTACGCAGACGATCTCGCCGCTTTGGGTCAATCCCGGATCGTCAGGATTCGCGTGAATTTCATAGTTCCACTGTCCCACTGCTGTGGGCGCAAAACGGACACAGAAGGTCTGGCCTCCGTCCCAATAACCGGGGAGTAGGATCTTTTCACCGTTCGGGCCCGTAAAAACAGCGGTAATGTCCACATCCAGAAATGGGTTCGCCGCCTCCCTGACCGCGGTCAAGGTGATTTTCCCCCGTTTCCAACATTCGGTCTGCATTTTATCTGCCTGCCTTTCTGCTGTCATAAAAAGCAAACCGCAACCTCTTCAGAGATACACTCCCGGCTGCTGCTCCCGGCAAAGATGCGGAACACGCCGTTTTCCAGCCGGTACTTCCACTGGTCGTCGTAGAAGCCCATATCCTGCTTTGGCAGGCTGAACGCCGTTTCGTTCTTTTCTCCCGGAGCCAGCCGCACCTTCACAAAGCCCTTGAGCTCCTTCACCGGCCGGACGATACTGGCCGCCACATCCTGCATATAGAACTGCACCGTTTCCACGCCGGCCCGGTTCCCGGTGTTCTCCACCTGCACGCGGATATCCAGGGCTTCTCCGACATCCTCTACCCGCAAGTCCGACAGGGCGAAGCTGGTATAGCTCAGCCCGTGGCCGAAGGGGTAGAGGGCGTCCAGCGGGGCGTCCAGGTATTTCGAGGTAAATTTGCTCTTGCTGGCCGGCCTGCCGGTGCTGGGGTGGTTGTAGTACACCGGGCACTGGCCGGTCATGGCCGGGAAGCTGGCGGACAACTTCCCCTCCGGCATGGCCTTCCCGGAAAGCACATTGGCAACGGCGTGGCCCATCTGGACGCCCAGGTGCCAGGCCTCCACAATGGCCGGAACGTGCCGGTCCTCCCACTCCAGCGCCAGGGGGCGGCCGTTCATCAGCACCAGCACCACAGGCTTGCCGAAGCCCAGGAGCTTTTCCAGCAGCTCCCGCTGCTTCCCTGGCAGGGTTACGTCCGCCCGGGAGGACGCCTCGCCGGACATGGCTTTGGTCTCGCCCAGCACGGCTACGACCACATCGCCATACGCCCCGGCCCGCTGAATCTCGTCCGCGTTCATATCCCCCTCCGGCCCGCCGCAGGGGAAGTATTGCAGGTTGGGGAAAGCCTTCTCCATGCCCGCCCGGATGGATACGCAGTCCTCCTTCCGCCAGCTCAGCGCCCAGGCCCCTACCACCTCCTCCCGGTCGCCGGCCAGGGAGCCCACCAGGGCGATCTTCTTCTCAGGAGACAGGGGCAGCACATTTCCCTCGTTTTTCAGCAGCACGATGGACTTCTCCCCGGCCTCCCGGGCAAGAGCCAAATGCTCCTGCGGCAGGGTGTCAAAGCGGTGCATCTCCTCCTCGGTGAGGTAGGGATTGTCAAACAGACCCAGCCACATCTTCACGCTGAGAATCCGGCGGACCGCCTCGTCTACCACTTCCATGGGCACCTGCCCGCTCTCCACCGCCGCTTTCAGATGATTTTTGTAGATATTTGTGCCCATGTCCATATCCAGCCCGGCCCGGGCCGCCTGGACGCCCGCGTCCCTGTCGTCAGCCGCGATACCGTGGCTGACGCACTCTTTGATGGCGTTGGCGTCGCTGACTACAAAGCCGGGCAGACCCAGGGTATCCTTCAAGACATCCCGGAGCAGGAATTTGTTCACTGTGCAGGGCACGCCGTTCCAATCGTTGAACGCTGCCATCGCGGTCTGCGCCCCGGACCGGACCGCCGCCTGGAAGGGCTGGAGGTACACATTAAAGAACAGGCTCATGGCCATATTGACCGTGTTGTAATCCCTGCCGCCCTCGCAGGCCCCGTAGCCCACATAATGCTTCAGGCAGGCGGCCACGTAGGGGTCGCCGGACTGTTCCGGCTCCTGTAGGCCCTCTATTTTCGCCTGGGCAAAGGCGGAGGCCAGGCAGGGGTCCTCGCCGGGGCCCTCGGAGACCCGGCCCCAGCGGGCGTCCCGGGCGATGTCCACCATGGGGGCAAAGTGCCAGGAAACACCCCCGGAATGGGATTCCCGGGCGGCCATGCGGGCGGTTTTTTCATCAGGGCCGGGTCAAAGGTCCCGGCCTCCGCAATGGCGATGGGGTACACCGTGCGATAGCCGTGGATCACGTCCAGCCCGAAAAGCAGCGGGATGCCCAGCCGGCTCTCCTCCACGGCAATCTTTTGCAGCTCATTGGTCTTGGCCGGGTCCTGCACCATCAGGGAGCCGACTCCCCCGGCGCGGATCTCATCCTCGTGATAGTTCTGCTGGGCGGTACTCATAATTTTTTTGAACTCGGCATTGGAAAGCCGCCCGTCGGTGACCATCTCGATGAGCTCGCCAAAGGGGACCTCAAATCCCCCCACAATGGAGGGGGATTCCTGGTTCATCTGGCCGATCTTTTCCTCCAGGGTCATCTCAGCCAGCAGGCTTTCGATTTTGTCCCGCTGGGCGGCTGTCAGTGTGAGCATATTGAACTCCTTTCTGCATATGTTTATTGTCTTATTTTACCAAGTGTTTTTTCATACTTCAAGATACAAATTGATGTTTCCACCAGTTTTCTCTTTTGTAAAAACCGGGCGCCTGGAACAGACCGCCCGGTTTTTATATGGAAACGATGAGAAATATCTCAGAAGTGTTATGGCAATACCGCAGAATTCTAAGTACCGTATTGGGCAGTCAGATTTTTCTTCAGAGTGTACAGATTGAGCGCCGTCCATCTCACCATTGACCAGCGAAAGCTGTGCGCTATCACGGAAAATGTGCAAGCAAAACGGTGCTCAGAATTGTGCGGTGTTGCCTTATCTTAACCCTTAATGGAACCGAGCATAACCCCGGACTTAAAGTATTTCATAACAAAGGGATAGACGATAAACATAGGGATGCTGGATACCATAATGACACAGTATTTACCAGGTTTTTATAGATGTCGCTGTTGCCGGCCAAATCGCTGGCCGAGGTGGCGCTGGTCATGTCATTGATCAGGAGGATCTCCCTCAGCACCAGCTGCAGCGGCCATTTTTCACGGCTCTGGCTGACGTAGATAGAGGCGGTGAACCAGGAGTTCCAGTTGCCAATGATGTAGTACAGAGTAACCGTTGCCACTGTGGCCTTGACCAGCGGCATAAGCACCCGGAAGATAATGGTAAACTCGTTGGCCCCGTCCAGCTTAGCCGATTCGATCAGGCTCTCCGGCACCGTGCTGAAGGAAGTGCGCATCATAATCAGGTTGAAGGTGGACATACAGGTGGGGATGATGACCGCCCAGCGGGTCTCCAGCATCCCCAGCCCCTTCACCAGCAGATAGCTGGCAATCATACCGCCGCTGAACAGCATGGTGAAGGAGATGAGGAGCAAAGCCACGAAAGGTGGCTTCTTGACATTATACTCCCCAAGAAGTATAATGGTATTGAGGAGGTGACCTCATGGTCCGCAAACTCTTTCACGGCTCATCGCATATAATTGAAAAACCCATCTGTGGACAGGGCAAGCCCTACAACGATTATGGCCTTGGCTTTTACTGTACCGAAAACTTGGATATGGCAAAGGAGTGGGGCGCAGGCCCGGACAGGGACGGTTATGCCAACTGTTATGAGTTGGCATGCAACGGCCTGCAAATTCTGGACCTCAACTGCTCAGAGTTTTGCATTTTGCACTGGCTGGCGATGCTGCTGAAATACCGCCAGTTCGATATTCCCTCCGGCTTGGCGCTGGATGCAAAGGAATACTTGTCAGAGCACTTTGCTTTGGATTGTTCCGCCTATGACGCCATTATCGGCTATCGGGCCGATGACAGCTATTTTTCTTTCGCCCAGGATTTCATCAACGGCGCAATTTCTTACCGTCAGTTGAATAACGCCATGTACTTGGGCAAACTGGGCCAGCAGTTTGTCCTGAAAAGCCCGGAGGCATTCGAGCGGCTACAGTTCTTAGGATACGAAACCGCATCCAGTCAGGAGTGGTATTCCAAAAAGCTTCTGCGTGACAGGACGGCCCGCCGGGAATACTTTGATGTGGAACGGAACCGCCGTCAACGCGGGGACATTTATATCACGCAAATCCTGGACGAGGAGATGATGCCCGGTGACCCACGCCTATGACAAGGTCTACCTGGAGAAGGCACGCTCTAACCTGGGACGGATGCTGGACTTCGCGGTGTATGACCTCGATTTCAGGCTGACGGATTTCTATAAGCTGTTTTTGGCGTCTGATGCAGCCCAGAGATTCGGAAACGGCGATCCGGCCCTGATTGCCGGGATGTCCGGCGTGGAGCTGGCCTATTCCGTATTAAGCAGCGCTGGCCAGCCAAAACAGCGCGCACAGCCGCGATATACAGTGAATCGGAGCGAGGAATACTGGACCGGCTGGGCTCTTGCCTATTACCAGTGGGAAACCGGGATTTCCTTTTCTGAGTTAGACCGGTATGTGCCGGTGGAAAAGGTGAGGAGCCTGTATTCGCCCTATCACGAAATGGATATCCGCCAATTCTGCGAAAGGATGAACGAGCTTTACCGAGAGGCCAAACCCGAAACGAATCTAAAGCTCCTGCGCCGGCAGGCGGGGCTTAGCCAGGGACAGCTTGCCGCGCTTTCCGGGATATCGGTACGCACCATCCAGCAGTACGAACAGCGGCAGAAAAGTATAAACAAGGCTCAGGCTGAGTATTTGGTGCGTCTTTCCCAAAGTCTGTGCTGCAATATGGAACAGTTACTGGAAAAAGTTGAATAAATCTGTTGTAAAAACAGCCTATGTAAGTTTTCCTGAAGAGTGAGAAACCCAGGATGGGCCTACTTTTTAACATGAAAGAATGTGGAAAAACCTGTGAAGTGGCGTAAATACTAGGTTTTTTGGTGGGAAGCCGCTGGGAATTTTCTTGCCTATTTTAGGCCTCGAAACGGCCTGCGCCGCCCCAGCCCGCAAACCGTAAAAAGCACCTTTGTTAGACCGTTTAATTTTTACGCAAAACCTTTTAAGAAACCGCACAAACCTAGCATTGGTGCGGTTTAAGCGGCTTTTAAGAAAATAGCCCGTGCATTTTTTGCACGGGCTACCAAACTATGCACGGGCCTAGAAAACACTAGGTTTCCTCGGCGCGCTTGGCGTAATAGTAAACTACGTTTACTATACCGATGATGCACCGGATTCATGTCCCTACCGGGTATTGCTTTTTGACCATCTCAACCTTATTTCTGGCAAAGTTCATCCGGTTTCCTCCCTTCTGTAAATAGCAGCCTGTTGGCCGCACTCAGTCCGTAGCCCCGAATCAGCATGGCGGTCTGAATCACCAAAAAGTACCGGGGCGGCAGCATACTGGCATCGGCCAGTTCTGTGAGAGCAACGGTTTTGCTGCCGGTGATGATGTCCTTGGCAACCCCGAAGCAGACATAGGACATGGCGTCCAAATGCCGGGGCTTCATGGCAGCGATGTCGATCTCGTTGGTACCGATGTGATTCTCAGCTTGGTGCCGGAGCCTGGGGTCAGAGGTCAACAAAAAAGGGCCGCGGCAAATCGTCTGCTGCATCCCTTATGGTACTTGATTTCTTTCTCAAACAGTACGCCGCGCTTATCATTTCGGAAGATCATCCCTACAGCCCCTTTCTTCTTTTAGCTCTGCTCCATGTCCTTGCGGATGGTTTCAGCCTCGGGTGGATCACGCTGGAAGCCTGGGACCTGTTTCATGAAACTTTCATAGACCCGGTCGGTCTTGCTTTCGGTGAAGTTAGGCGCTTTACATTCCTCCTAAAAATTTTCTCTGGAAACGCAAAAAGGGATCAAAGATTTCTCTCTGGTCCCTCTCAAAAAATATTTTGCTTTTTCTGTGCTGGCTCGTGTTTTGTCAACCACGCAGGTTCAGATCCCAAAAATCGAAGACTTGCCGTAGGCAATGTCTTTGGCATCCCCCAAAACACGGGATTTTTTACGGCCCGTTTTCTGCCCTTTAAACGTCGAAATCCCCTAGAAGTTCTAGGGGATTTCGACGTGGCATCTTTTTTGTAAGGTCATCTTGGTGGAGCGTCCGCAACCAACGGTGAACACCCCGCATAGCCGGAAACGTCACTTTCAAAGTGTCCTTCTATCTCGTCCAGAAGAATATCATCAATGGTGATCGGCCTGTCCCCGCCGTTGAGGATCAGCGTCATTCTATCGTCGTAAAGGTAGATGGCCCGCAGGAAAATATTCACTATTCCCCGGCGGCTGTTTTCGTCGTTGATATTTCCCCGTTTCAGCGAGTAGAGAAATGCTTTGATTTGCGGTGCGGTGAATGTGACCTGCTTTCCCATTTCTATGGCAAGCTGGCCCTGCAACTCGTCCTTTTCCCGCTTGCGCTTCTCAATGCGCTCGGTGATCATATCCACCGCCTGCCCACGCTCCAAGGCTTTCCAGAGGTTTTCTATGGCGGCGTCCGCCTCCTGTATCGCCGCCTTAATGCGCTTAATGGCGGAGCTGTCATAGTCGGCCTCACAAGCGGCAGCAACCGCGAGGGCAATTTTCTCAATATTGCTGTCTGTCAACAACTTGCGGCACTCCAAAACAACCCTGTCCTCGATTTTCTGCTTGTTGACAACTTTCTTCCGGCAGGTCTTTTTCTTGGCGCTCTTGCAGGCGTAGTAGCGGTAGGCCGTCCCGGATTTTCCCGTTCCGCCGTAGCCGGTCATCATCTCCCGGCAGTAGCCGCAAAACAGCTTCGTCGTCAGCAGATATTCCTCTCGCCCCCTGGAACGGGCGGGAGCTTTTTTGTTGCGGTCAAGGATATGCTGTACCCGCTGAAAAAGCTCGTCCTCAATGATGCGGGGCATCCCGCCCGGCGTTTCCGTGTCCTTGTAGATGTAATAGCCGATGTACCGCTTGTTCCGCAAAAGCCGGTGCAGACTGTTCTTGTTGAACTCCTTGCCCTGGGAGGTCTTGACCTGCTTCGAGTTGAGATATTTCGTGATTTCAGCGACGGTTTTTCCGCTGGCGTACATCTCAAAAATCTCCCGGACAATAGCAGCACCCTCCGGGTCAACATGGAAGCGGCGTTCCTCGTCCACATAGTAGCCAAGGCCCGAATTGCTCCCATTGCTCAAACACTTTTCGGCGTTGATGTCCATGCCCCGCCGTATCTTTTGGGACAACTCCGCCGAGTAGTATTCGGCCATGCTTTCCAACACGCCCTCCACCAAAATGCCGCTGGCGTCGTCGCTGATATTTTCCCTGGCGGAGATCACCCGGACACCGTTCTTTTTCAGCTTGGCCTTGTTGATGGCGCTGTCATAGCGGTTCCGGGCGAAGCGGTCAAGCTGGTAGACAAGCACGCCCTCGAAGATGTGTTTGTCGCTGTCGGCAATCATACGCTGGAACTCGGCCCGGCTGTCCGTTGTACCGCTCTGCGCCCGGTCGATGTATTCACCAATCACAATATGTCCGTTGTTCTTGGCAAACTCGTAGCAGGTTTGAAGCTGGCCCTCGATGGATTGTTCCGTCTGGCTGTGGCTGGAATATCGGGCGTAAATGACGATGTTCACTTTTTCACCCCCTCCAGCATTTCAACGATGGCTTTTTTCAAGCGGTCATTCAAGGGCGAGGCTGGGTCAAAGCACATCTCCACAAACCGCCTCATGTCCTTATCTTCCTCCAGAATTTTGGGCTTGTACTCGTACAGCTTGCCCTGGGGCTTTTCAGTGCGGCAGCAAAGATAGTCCATCGACACATCGAAGTAATCCGCATACCAGATCAGCACTTTGATGGGAGCGGCGGAGTAGCCTGTTTCGTATCGATTGATGGTAGCCTGGGGGATGCCAGCGATTTTTCCAAATTTGGCTTGGGATAACCCGATGCCCTCCCGAAGCGTTCTCATTCTTTTGCCTATATCGCTCAAATTGCTCACCTCCTGTCGTACTGATAGTATAGCAGAAAGTGAGATTTCTGTAAATCCAAATTATGAATTATAAAGAAAGGAGATGTGAATACTATGCCAGTATTTCATGTCAAGAAAACCACAGATTACACCGTCATGTCCAACTACCATCTGCGGGACAAATCCCTGTCCCTGAAAGCCAAGGGCCTCCTATCGCAAATGTTGTCACTCCCGGAAGAATGGGACTATACCCTGCAAGGGCTGGCCTACATCAACCGGGAGCAAATCGATGCCATTCGTCAGGCAGTCCACGAGCTGGAGCGGGCCGGGTATATCGTGCGGACGAGGGAACGGGACAGCCGGGGACATCTGCAGGGAGCGGAGTACACCATCTATGAACAGCCGCAGTCGCTGCCCGATTTACCGGCGTTGGAATAACCTGCATCGGGAAATCCAATGTTGGAAAAGCCTATGTAGGCAAATCCGACGCAATAAAATAAAGATAGAAGTAAATAAAGAAAAAACAAGTAAAGACCAATCAATTACCCATTCCTTTCCTATCCGTTCCTTGGGAAACGAGCGACAAAGCCGCCAGAAGGGAATGGAAGGGAGAGGCAGGGAGGTCAAATAGCAGCAGGAGTTATCATAGATGTTATCTGACCCGCAGAAACCGTACAGACGCGAAGCGGGTGTACGGTTCCTGCGGGTGCCGCAAGAGGGCCGCGGCCCTCTTGCGTGACAGTACAGCTTTACAGATCAGAACAAGCCAGGATAGGACACCGGAGTATCGGTTTCCTGTCCTGGCTTGTTTCTTCCTTGTTTCTACGCAGTTAGAAGTCCATTTTCGAGGGTGTAGGTTAAATCGTATTACCCCCTGTGTGACTGCTGTTTGAAAGCCTTGAAAATAGGCCGCTGAACAGGCCCTAAATGCGTAGGCTGATTTGGAAACTATATCTCTTAAAACACTAATTATTAGACATGGGTATCAATCCATGCTTCTAAACTATCTTTTCTCTTAGCTACCACTGGGATGCCTAAGTCTGAAATACGTGTACTTGTATTATCAGTAATTTTCACAGCCACTACCGGTTTGCCAATGCTCAGTGCATACTCAATTTCATCAATCGCCATTCCAGAATTATTAGCTGGGCGGTTAGAACAAACAACAACACTGGCATATTTGATTTGTAATTTAATCTGTGGGTCGACATTGTAACGCTTATCAATTTTATCAAAGGGGTCACTACTCGGAACGGAATAATCTCTCACTGCATATTTTGTACGGCTAAGCAAGGCACTGATTTCTGGATAATCGTCATTGTTCCAACGGTGGGGGATAAACACGTTAATCATCTTATGAGCCTCCTTTTATATTGTGTTCTTATTTACAAGATTCCAATAATGCTGCCCCTGTGCAGTTAATTTGCAAGACTTACGATGTATTGCAGCATAATACATATGTTCCTCACCTACAGGGATTACCAAATTGAGTTTTGCATATTTTTGCAAAATTGAAAAAATAGCCTCATGCTCCTTATTTACGTCTTTTATATCTGCTTCATGTTTATCTGGCTCATATGTAGGATCTAATGGGTATTCATCATATGGTGATACAAAAAAGCTCGTTATCTTTCTCAATTCGGATATTTGAATTGGCGGTGCATTTTTTCTCAATGAAACAAAACGATTAATATTCGCCTTAAATACTGGCCGTTGCTCCCATGCCCCCAACGAGCGGTCAATATAAGAATAAACACTACCAGGTGAAACTTCACCAAGTAAATTCATGGCTCCACCATATAATGCCTCTACCAATAGAGACGTAAATACTCCATGTCCATTTTCCTCTGTAGCATATTCTGATTCTTCACAAGCGGCCAGGATTGTTGTGCCGTCATGTAAAACTGAATAATTTGTCATTTCAGCAGAATTAGCAACTGCCCCACTAAAGCAACTGTCGAGAATAATAATTTTGTTTTGAGCTCTTGACTTTGCTACAAAACCCATAATCTCATTTAGAGATAGTCCCTCGTCTGGACGTGTTACTTCACTGGTACATAAGTAGCCGCCTAATGCATCAAAACTACCATGTCCAGAATAATAAAACACAGCAATCTCTGATTCACTCTTAAATAAATCCTCAACTGCGTCTCTCAAAGCGTTCCTGGTAATATAGGAGGCTTCGCTTGTCGCACACATCGATTTTACTTCAAAATTTAGAGTTCCATCTCCATGGCGTTCCAAAACCGCTTTTACAGAATTAGCGTCATTTACACATCCATGCAGATCATTTATAGATTCATAACAATCTATTCCAACGCACAATGCTTTTCTCATTTTTAGATACCCCCATTTTAACGAAAGAACAAACATCAATTTCAAAATCATTATAGCATAGAACAAAACAGATTTCAATCCCCCATAACAAGGGTTTGGGACTATCCCAACAAGCAAAAACGGACACGGCCCGGCAGGGAGCGGATTTGGCCGTTTTTCGGGAGTGTGGCCACACTCCCTATGCTTGCTCTGATAGTGTTCCCTCCGCTCCGCTTCTTCTGTTCTCCACGTCAATGCTTACCGTATATAGCAACTATCTCGCAAATTCTGCGTTTCATTTCTGTGCGAATATGTGGAGGCTCGATGCACTCACATTTATCCCCAAATCCAAGGAGAATATCATAATAATACTCGTTTTCAATAAATGGAAAATTCACAAAGTAATGTTCCTCGCCATCTGGCACAAAGTGGTCTTGGGCACAATATTCAAGCACCCTATCCAGTATAGATTTATGAATACGAATTTTGACTTCCGTTTGCATCGCCACCAAAGTTTCCTCAAAATCCAAAATCGGTTTTTGATAATTTCGTGGAATAAAAGTGTCCTGCTCCATTTTCAGGTCTGACATACGGGACAGCCTAAATAGGCGATAGTCGTTCCTGTGATAGCAGTACCCATAAAAATACCAATGACTGCTTTTCAACACAAGCTGATACGGTTCAACCGTCCGAACAGTTTTATTCCCATGGTGAGCTGTATACTCAAAGGAAAGCAGTCTGCAATTTTGCAAAGCGGCTTTGATCGTTTCCAAATATGGCTGTATATTTTGGTTACCTATCCACGGACTTAAATCTATACAAATTTGATTTGTTTTTATCTCAATGTCTTTCGCCTTTTCAGCAGGAATAAAACTTTTAACCTTCGCGAGAGCGTTTACCAGTTCATCTCCCCGTACTATATTGGAAAGGCTGGAAAGCCCCATCAAGATTGCGGAAAGATCACTAGTTGAGAAAACCTTTTTGTCAATCTTATATTCCGGCATAATTTCAAAGCCGCCGCCAACTCCTGATGTGGAGCGAATATGAATGGCTCCTATTAGGAACACTGTAATATCAAGGCTTTTCGGAGCCTGCAACCACAAAAAAATAAAATTAGAGCTATCACATTACGCAGAAAGCCGTCCGGGAAGAAAAAACGGGCGGCTTTTTTGCGTGGATAGCCGGGAGGGAGGCGAAAAAATAGTAACAAACTTTTAACACAAAATTTGTGCAACATTCACGAAAATAAAAAGGAGGTAACGAATGGCAGACGAAAAGCTGAACACGAGCCCGGAGGAAAATCCCCAGCCCAGCCTGTTCGATACGGGCCCGGCTGAGGCTCCCACGCCGGAGCCCCCGGCCCCGGAGAAAGCCCCCGAGCAGGCCGCCGGGGAACCACCCGCGCAGGATGCCCCCGCTGGGGCCCCCGGCGAGGTGAACGTATCCGCTGACCAGATTGAAAAGCTGATGGCGGAGCGCCGGGCGGCGGAACGTGCGGAGGTGGAGAAGAACGAGCCGCCCGAACCGGAACAGCCGCCCACCCCGGCCCCGGAGGAAAAGGCCCCCGCCAAAAAGGGAAAGGCCGCCGAGGAAAAAACGCCCACCCCGGAGGATAAGCCCAAGGGCAGGCGTGGCCGCAAGCCGAAGGAGGAAAAAGCGGAGCCCGGCAAGCCGGGAGGGACGGGGGCCCGCCGTGGCCGCCAGGCCAAGGCTGACAAGGCGGCCACGGACAAGCCCCCGTCCCCACCTCGAGACAAAATGTCCCAAAGCAAAGGGACAAAAGCCGCCACGGTAAAGGGCAAAGAAGAGGCCCCCGCCGCTCCCCAGCCTGCGCCGGAAGCGCCGCCCCAGCCCCGTGACGCGACCCGCGCCGAAAAGGAAGAGATTGTTTATCTCAACCTCTCGGAGCTGTTCCCGTTCAAAGACCATCCCTTTGGTGTCCGTGACGATGCGGAAATGAAAGGGCTTGTGGAGTCCGTCAAGGACAACGGCGTACACCAGCCCGCGCTGGTGCGTCCCCGGGAGGGCGGCGGCTATGAAATCATCGCGGGCCACCGCCGCCAGCGGGCCAGTGAGCTGGCCGGGTTTGCAAATATGCCCTGTATCGTCCGCAACATGACGGATGACGAGGCCATCCTTGCGATGACGGACGACAACCTGCGCCACCGGGAAAAGATTCTGCCGATGGAAAAGGCCCAGTCTCTGAAAATGCAGGTGGAGGCCATCAGCCATCAGGGGACGAAGATGGAGGGCGTGGCCGCCGGGGACGTGGGGAAACGCTCCACGGAAATCGTGGGGGAACGGAACGGCATGAACTACAAGCAGGTACAGCGGTATATCCGGCTGACCGAGCTTGTGCCGGAGCTCCAGTCTATGGTGAACGAGAAAAAGCTGTCTTTCACCCCCGCTGTTGAAATCTCGTTCATCAAGCCCAAAAACCAGAGGTTTATCGCCGTTTCCATTGAGGGCGAGCAGGCATCCCCCTCGCTCTCCCAGGCCCAGGAGCTCCGCAAGCTGGATAAGGACGGGAAACTGAACGGCGATGTGATTGACGGCATTTTGAGCCGTGAGAAAAAGGAGGTAGACAAGGTGATTATTTCCGCCGCTGAACTGAACAAGTATTTCGGCAAGGACACCACGCCCCGGGAGATGAAAGACCAGATTATGTCCCTGCTGGATGCGTGGAAAGAGAAACAGCCCCCGGAGCGCACCGCGCCGGAGAAAAAGACTGACCGGGAAAAGTAAGCCTTGAGACATTTTGTCCCAAGGCTTTTCTCTTTCCCGCGCCCCTCCCCCGCGTCCTGCATGGCGTTCTTTTAGAGAGGGGCTCTGGTGGTATATCCCCCGTCGCCGCCTGCTACTGGGCACAGCCGGGAGTGGGCAGTCAAGGGGCGGAACGCCCGCCGCCTGCGGCGGCTTGCCCTTGACGGCCCGCCCCGGCTGTGCCACCCCTCCCGGCGCGGCGGGGGATATATCCTCCAGAGCCGCCCCCTTTCCCATGAATGGGAAAGGGCGGGGGGATAGGGCTGAACGACAACTATCAAAATATCGGAGGTAAACGACTATGAAACGACCCCTTGCTTACATCACCGCCGCTTGGTATGGCGGCGACACGGAAAACGCGGAGCTTGCCGCGCAGTACTGCCGGGCGGTTTACGATGCGGGCTTTGCCCCTATCTGCCCCGCACTGTTTCTGCCCCTTTTCCTCAATGACGCGGTTCCCGAGGAACACAAGAGCAGCATCGACATTGGCCGTGACCTGCTCCGCCGCTCCCGGGTGCTGGTGGTGTGCGGGCATACCGTCACCGAGTCCATGAAGAACGACATTGCCGTGGCCCAGCGGCTGGGCATCACCGCCACCACCCTTGAGGGCATCCTGACCGTCAAGGGCCAGGGCCGCCGCTGACATGGCCACGCTGTTCGAGGCGTACATCACCAATCTGGGGAAATACAACGAGGGCGAGCTGGTGGGGGAAACGCTGAAATTCCCCACCAGCCCCCAGGCGGTGGAGGCGCTGTTAAAGAATATCGGCGTGGACGGCATACGCTACGAGGAATTTTTCATCACCAGCTTTGACGGCGATGTACTGGGGCTCTATGACTATCTGGGCGAGTATGAAAATCTGGACGAGCTGAACCATCTGGCCTGCCTGCTCTCGGAGCTCCCCCAAAGCGAGATTGAAAAATTCGAGGCCGCGCTCCATATGGGGGCGCATACCTCCAGCGTGGCGGACATCATCAACCTTGCGGAAAATCTGGACTGCTTTGAATTTTACCCGGATATTGAAAGCGAGGACGATTTGGGCCGCTGCTATGCAGAGGACTTGCCGATACCCGCCGAGCTGAAAGACTACTTTGACTATGAGGCATACGGGCGGGACATATCCATCAACGAGGGCGGCCACCTTGCCCCCGGCGGCTATATCGTCCAGACGGGCGATATTAAGGAAGTTTATCACGGGATAGAGGATATTCCCAAGGAGCACAAGGTTTTCGCCCTCCCCCGGCTCTCCATCCGGGAGCAGATGGCCGCCTACAAGGAAGTGATTGACCGTTCCTCTCTGGCGGCTGAACGCAAGCACCCGGAAACAAACCGGGACGAGCGGTGACTTCGAGACAAAATGTCCCAAAGGCCGGATGGCCTATCCCCCATGAAAGGAGGCGGTTCTGATTGATTGACGAGGATGTTTCCCGGCGCACTATCGCGCTATCCATGCGGACGGGAAAGCTGACGGCCCGGGTGCTGGCCTATGCGCTCCGGGCGGCTGGCCGGAAGATACAAAAGGAACGCCGGGCCCACCAGACGCCCCACGGCAGGCAGTCCGTGAAAAAGCTCATGGCCCACGGCGCGGCGACCAACAGCATCGAGCTCACCGGGGCCCCAAAGGAATTTGACCGGGTGGCCCGGAAGTGGAACGTGGATTATGCCTTTTACAAGACCGGGCCGGACAAATATCTGCTATTCTTCAAGTCCGGGCAGGCGGATGCAATCACCGCTTGTTTCTCGGAATACTCCCGCCGGGTGCTGGATAGGGCAAAGACTGACCGCGTACCCATCCGGGAACAGCTCAGACGGGCCGCCGCCGAGATACTGCGCCAGCCCGCGCCCCAAAAGAAAGACCGCGTAAAGGAGGCCGCCCATGAGGACAGATAAGCTGAAAAAGTACCTTTTGCCGAACCTCCCCTATCTGTTCATCGCGTGGGCCTGCCTAAAGGTGGGAACGGCCTACCGTCTGGCGGCGGGGGCGGATTTGGCCCATAAGCTGGTGGGGATGGTGGCGGCCCTCGGCCCGGCCTTTGCCGACTTCGCGCCGGGGCTCAATCCTTTTGACTGGCTCACTGGCATCGCGGGGGCCGTGGCGATCCGGCTGATTATCTATCAGAAAAGCAAAAAAGCCCAAAAATACCGCCGGGATGAAGAATATGGTTCGGCCCGCTGGGGAACGGAAAAAGACATCAAGCCGTTCACCGACCCCAAGTTTGAAAACAACATCATTCTGACCGGGACGGAATTTCTCACCACCAACACCCGGCCCGCCGTCCCCGCCAACGCCCGGAACCTGAATTGCTGTGTTGTCGGTTCCTCCGGCTCCGGCAAGACCCGGTTCTGGCTCACGCCCCAGCTTCTGCAGGCCCATTCCTCCTATGTGGTGGTAGACCCAAAAGGCGGGGTGCTGGAGCAGGCGGGGTATTTCCTGCAAAAGAAAAAGGGATATAAAATCAAGGTTTTCAACAGCATTGATTTTTCCCGCTCTATGCACTATAACCCGCTGGCCTATATCCGCAACGAGGCCGACATTCTGAAATTTGTCAATACCCTAATAGCAAACACCAAAGGCGAGGGCAAGGAGGGCGACCCGTTCTGGACGAAATCAGAAACGCTTTTATACTGCGCCCTTATCGCCTATATCATCTTCGAGGGCCCGGACGAGGACAAGAACATGAACACCCTTGTAGACATGATTTCCGGCATGGAGGTCAAGGAGGACGATGACGATTTTATGAACGCGGTGGACTATATGTTCGCCGGGCTGGAAAAGCGCAAGCCGGACTGTTTCGCGGTCAAGCAGTACAAAAAGTACAAGCTGGCCAGCGGCAAGACTGCCCGCTCCATACTTATTTCATGCGGTGCGCGGCTGGCCCCATTTGACATCCCGCAACTCCGGGAGATTATGAGCTATGACGAGATGGAGCTTGACAAGCTGGGGGACAGACGGACGGCGGCTTTCTTCATCATCAGCGATACCGACACCACCTACAACTTTATTGTAGCTCTGGCGTTTTCGCAGATGTTCAACCTCTTGTGTGAACGGGCGGACAACGTACACGGGGGCCGCCTGCCCCATCATGTGCGGGTGCTGTGGGACGAGGCCGCCAACACCGGGCAGGTGCCGAACCTCGAAAAGCTGGTGGCGGTCATCCGCTCCCGGGAGGTGAGCCTGACGCTGTTCTACCAGCAGTTGGCCCAATGTAAGGCAATCTACGACAAGAACGCGGAAACCATTTTAGGCAACATGGACAGCGTGGTATTCCTCGGGGGCCGGGAGGCCAGCACTATCAAGGAGATTTCCGAGAACTGGCTGGGCAAGGCCACCATCTCCATGCAGACCGAGGGCCGCTCCCGTGGGCAGTCGGAAAGCTACAACCAGAACACCCAGCGGCTGGGCCGGGAGCTTATGACCCCCGCCGAGCTTGCCACCATGCCCGGCGACAGGTGCATCCTGCAACTGCGGGGCCTGCCGCCGTTCTACTCCCGGAAATATGATTTGAAACAGCACCCCAACTACCGATACACGGCGGAGGCGGACAAGAAGAAAAACGCCTTTTCGCTGGAGCGGCTTATCTGCCGCCGTATAAAAAAGCTCAATCCCAACGAGCAGTACACCGTGTACGAGGCGGACGTGCCGGACAAAACGCCCATAGACGAGGACGAGGACATCCTCAACTATGACGATTTGGACGACCCGGACGCTTTTGTATAGCTTTGGGACATTTTGTCCCAAGGAGTAGCCAGCCGCCTACACTGGGCGGCTTTTCTTGTGCCCGGGAATATCCCGGAGAAATGGAGGACTATATGGCATTTTTCGCATCCGCTATCACCACTTTGCAGACCCTTGTTATCGCGCTGGGCGCGGGCCTCGGCGTTTGGGGCGTTGTTAATCTGCTGGAGGGCTACGGCTCGGACAACCCCGGCTCAAAAAGCCAGGGCATGAAACAGCTTATGGCCGGAGGCGGCATCATCGTCATCGGCACGACCCTCATCCCGCTGCTGTCGGGGCTGTTTTAAGGGCGGCGGCTTATGGACTTTCTCACCGACTGGCTCACGGACTGGCTGAAAGAGCTGCTGATTGGCGGCATCATGGGGAACCTTGAGGGGCTCTTTGATACCGTCAATGCCCAGGTCGGAGAGATTGCGGTGCAGGTAGGGACGACCCCGGCGGCATGGAACGCCGGGGTTTTCTCCCTCATCCGCCAGCTTTCCGAGACGGTGATTTTACCCATCGCCGGGCTGGTGCTGACCTTTGTAGCCACCTATGAGCTGATACAGATGCTCCTTGAAAAAAACAATATGCACGAAGTAGACGTGGCGAACCTCTATAAATGGATGTTCAAGACCGCGTGTGCGGTGCTGATACTTTCCAACACGTTCAATATCGTGATGGCCGTCTTTGACGTGTCGCAGAGCGTGATTTCCCGCTCTGCCGGGCTGATACAGGGCTCCACGGCGGTTTCGCCGGATATGCTGAACGACCTCCAGACCACGCTGGAGGGGATGGACTTGGGCCCGCTTTTGGGGCTGTGGCTCCAGTCCTCGGTCATCGGGCTCACCATGCAGGCGCTGGGCATCATCATTTTCGTGCTGGTGTACGGAAGAATGATAGAAATATATCTGCTGACCAGCCTTGCGCCCATCCCCGTGGCGACCCTCTCCAACCGGGAGGTGGGCGGCATGGGGCAGAACTACTTAAAATCCCTTTTTGCCGTGGGCTTTCAAGGGATGCTGATTTTAGTCTGTGTCGGCATCTATGCGGTGCTGGTGCAGAACATTGCCGCCGGGGGCGACCCCATCGGCGCGATATGGGGAACCGTGGGCTATACGGTGCTCCTTTGTTTCATGCTGTTCAAGACCGGGACAATCGCCCGCAGTATCTTCGGGGCCCACTGATTTAGCGGCACTTCGGGACATTTTGTCCCAAAGGCCCGGAGAGGAGGTGCGCTGTGCCGAGGCGGTACAAGTTAGGCCCGGAGGGCGAAATGCGCCGGGCGTGGGGCGGAAAGCTCCCGGAGGAATTTGACCAGCGGGATATGCTGGCGTTCATGGCTGAAACCGACCTGCAACTGCAAGGGGCGGTATCAGCGGAAACACTGTCCGCGATACACGCGGCAGGCTACGACTATACGGGCGGGGCGGTCATCCCCCGGCCCGGAAAGGAGGATTTATCTATGGCGAACACACAGACGGCGGTGCAGACCGCCGAGGAACTGGCGGCGGCCCAGGAGGAAATGCGCCGTCTGATTTTCGAGGCCCCTATCGCGGAGCTGGCAAAACACCAGGGCATCAGCGTGGACGAGGCAGTGGCCCTCCGGGTGGAGCAGAACCTTGCCGCCGCCACTATCCCCATCGAGGTGTCGGTGCGGCCCATTGAGCCCCAGGGCAAGCTGATTGGCTTTGCCAGCGTCAACTTCGGCGGCGTGGTGGTGGACGATTTCAAGGTGGTGAACGGGCAGAACGGCATTTTCTTAGGTGCGCCCTCAAAACCCGACCCCACCAGCAGGACGGGCTACCGGGCCACGGTGCGTATCAATGACCGGGCCACCCAGGAGCGGCTGAACGCGGCGGGGGTGGAGGCGTACCATTCGGCGGTTGAGAAACTTATCGCCCGGGCCGAGGCGGTGCGCCCCGCGCCCATCCGGGAGCAGATGGATAAGGCGGGAAAGGAGGCCGCGCAGAAAAATGCCGCCCGCTCCGCCCCGGCAAAGGGAAAGGAGGGACGGGATGGCAGATAGCCCGGCTTTGGGACAAAATGTCCCAAACCTTAACCCGGAACCCTCCGGGCTCTACCTTATGGACGGCATCGCGGGCCTGCGCTCCCTCCCGGAGCACTCGGTTGATATGCTTCTGACCGACCCGCCCTACGGCACGACCCGCAACTATTGGGATGTGCCTTTGCCGCTCCCGGAGCTGTGGGAGGCGGTGCGCTGGGCGGTCAAGCCCTCCGGGGCGGTGCTGTTCTTCGCCCAGTGCCCCTATGACAAAATCCTCGGCGCGTCCAACCTCTCCATGCTCCGCTATGAATGGGTGTGGTATAAGAGCCGCTGTACGGGATTTCTCAACGCCCGCCGCGCCCCGCTGAAAAAGACGGAGAATATTTTAGTGTTTTACCAAAAGCTCCCCCTCTACAATCCGCAGTTTGAGCAGGGCAAGCCCTATAAGAAAATCGCATCCCAGCGCGACCAGAGCCCCAACTATGGGAAATTTGTCCGCTCCGGGAGCGGCTCGGAGGACGGGCGGCGGTTCCCGGGGAACCTGCTTTCATTCCAGACCGTGGCCCATACCGTCCACCCCACCCAGAAGCCCGTGGAGCTGTGCGAGTATCTGATAAAGACCTACACCGCCCCCGGCCAGGTGGTGGCGGACATCTGCGCGGGCTCCGGCACAACGGCCATCGCCGCGCTGAACACGGGCCGGGAATTTATCTGCTTTGAGACGGCCCCGGCCTTTTACGGCCCGGCCACGGAGCGCATCACGCAGGCGCGGGCGGCTGTGGCCGCTGGCGGAAAGGGGGTGTGACTATCGGTAAATATAACGTGATATACGCCGACCCGCCGTGGCGGTATGCCCAAAAGGGCCTGCAAGGTGCGGCGGAGCGGCACTACCCCACGATGGGGATTGAGGAATTATGCGCGTTGCCCGTGGCGGATTTGGCGGCCCCGGACAGCGTTCTTTTTCTGTGGGCCACGTTCCCCCAGCTCCCGGAGGCCCTGCGGCTTATCAAGGCGTGGGGCTTCCAGTATAAGTCCGTGGGCTTTGTCTGGCTGAAAAAGAACAAAAAGGCGGACAGTTGGTTTTACGGGCTGGGCTTTTGGACGCGGGCCAATGCGGAGGTGTGCCTGCTGGCGACCCGTGGGCATCCCCGGCGCAAGGCCCCCAACGTCCACCAGTTCATCATCTCCCCTATCGAGGGCCACAGCAAAAAGCCGGACGAGGCCCGTGAAAAAATCGTGGCCCTTATGGGGGACGTGCCCCGGGTGGAGCTGTTCGCCCGCCAGACGGCCCCCGGCTGGGACGTGTGGGGGAATGAGGTGGAGCCCACCGAGGGACTTCAAAATTTCGGGGCCCCCGCAAAGTCGGCAGACTTTGTGGGGAGAGGAGGCGCAACGGAACGGGGCGAGCTTTGGGACAAAATGGGTTTGTTGACAAAGTCGACTCTTGAAAAAAGATGCACAAAATTAAGCGGTGAAATGAGGTTATTCAAAGGAAGGGATCGTCTTTTTCCACCTATTTCTTTGTACGTTTTGCCAACGAGCGTTTTTCGTTTAGGACTTTGTCAACAGACCCAAAATGTCCCGAAGTGAGCGGAGTGAAGTTTGTGCCGACGAGTCCCAAAGGAAAGGAGGCTTGAAATGCCCTATGTGAATGTACCTAACGACTTATCCAAAATCAAGACGAAAATCGCTTTCAATCTGACGAAACGCCAGCTTGTGTGCTTTGGCGGCGCGGCCCTTGTGGGAGTCCCCTCCTACCTGCTGGCCCGGAGCGCACTGGGGAACACGGCGGCGCTGTTCCTGATGCTGGGCATCATGCTCCCGGCGTTTCTGCTGGCGATGTACGAGAAAGACGGCCTGCCGCTGGAAAAGGTGGTAAAGAACATTATCCGGGCCAAGTACCTGCGGCCCGGCGTGAGGCCCTACAAGACCGGGAATATCTACGCGCCCTTTACCGGGCAGGCGGGAAAGGAGGCAGTGAATGGAAAACCGAAAAAGCAAAAGAAAGAATAAGGCGGCCTTATCTGCCCAGCAGTCCATCCCCTATGTGGCGATGCACCCGGACGGGGTGTGCCAGCTCCCCGGCGGGCTCTACACAAAGACCGTGGAATATGAGGACATCAACTACTCCGTGGCATCCACCGAGGATCAGTCCGCGATATTCAGCGGGTGGAGCTCGTTCCTCAACTACTTCGACAGCGCCCTCCCCGTCCAGCTCTCCTTTATCAACCGCCGCTCCCACTCTACCAGCCGCTACCATGTGAACATCCCCGCCCAGGCGGACGATTTTGACAGCATCCGGGGCGAGTTCGTGGGGATGCTCAAACGCCAGATTGCCCGGAGCAACAACGGCATCGAACGCTCCAAATATATCACCTTTGGCGTGCCTGCCGAGGGCATCGCCGCCGCCCGGCCCCGGCTTGACCGGGTAGAGGCGGACGTGATGGGGAACCTCCACCGGCTGGGCGTTCCCTCGTCTGCGCTGGACGGGCGGGAGCGGCTGGCCTTACTGCATGGGCAGATGCACCCCGGACGGCGGGAGCCGTTCCGCTTTTCGTGGGCGGACATTTCCAAAACCGGGATGGGGACAAAGGACTTTATCACCCCAAACGGCGGCTTTGACTTCCGGGGCTCCCGGTTCTTCCGTGTGGGCGGCTTTTGGGGCGCGGCGTCCTATCTTCAGATTTTGGCGTCCGAGCTCTCTGACCGCCTTTTGCGGGAAATTCTGGAGCTGGACGCGGAGCTCACCGTCACCATGCACATCCAGACCGTTGACCAGTTAAAGGCGATAAAGACCATCAAGGGGAAAATCTCGGACATTGACAAGATGAAAGTGGAGGAGCAGAAAAAGGCCGTCCGCGCCGGGTACGACATGGACATACTTCCCCCCGACCTTATCACCTTTTCCAAGGACGCGGCGGAGCTCTTGGGGGATTTGCAGTCCCGGAATGAGCGGATGTTCCTCTTGACGTTCACCGTCATCAACCTCGCCCCCACCCGCCAGCGGCTGGAAAATGACGTGTTCACCGTCTCCGGCATCGCGCAGAAATACAACTGTGCGTTAAAGCGGCTGGACTGGCAGCAGGAACAGGGCTTTATGTCCTCGCTGGCCCTCGGCTATAACGAGGTGCAGATACAGCGGGGCATGACAACCAGCTCCACCGCGATTTTCATTCCCTTTATGACGCGGGAGCTCCGCATGGGCGGGCAGGCCCTCTACTACGGCATGAACGCGCTTTCCCACAATGTCATCATGGCAGACCGGAAAAAGCTGAAATCCGCCAATGGGATGTATCTCGGCTCCACGGGCTCCGGCAAGAGCTTTGCCGCCAAGCGGGAATTGATAAACGTCTTTCTTGCCACAAGTGACCGCATCGTTATCGTTGACCCGATGGGGGAATATTCCCCGCTGGTGCGGCGGCTGGGCGGGCAGGTCATTGAGATTGCCCCGGACAGCCCCCACCACATCAACCCGATGGATATTGAAATCGGTTTGAATGACGAGGACAGCCCCCTTTCCATGAAAGCGGATTTTCTGCTTTCCCTCTGTGAGCTGGTGGTAGGCGGCAAGGACGGCCTGCAACCCATCGAAAAGACCGTGATTGACCGCTGTGTGCGGCTGGTGTACCGGGAACTTGCGCTGGGGCTGGAGGGCGCAAAGATGCCTTTGCTCCAGAGCTTGTACGAGGAATTACTCAAACAGCCGGAGCCGGAGGCGAAGCGCGTGGCAACGGCCCTTGAGCTCTACTGTACGGGCTCCCTCAATCTGTTCAATCACCCCACCAACGTGGACTTGAGCTCCCGGGTAGTGTGCATCGTGCTGAAAGGGCTGGGGGAGAACCTCCGCAAGATTGCGATGCACGTCACCAACGAGTTTGTCACCTCGGCGGTGCATACCAACTACCAGAACGGGGCGGCGACATGGTGCTACTTTGACGAGTTCCACATCCTGCTCCGAGACCCGCTGACCGCCAGCTACTTTGTGGCGGTGTGGAAGATGCTCCGCAAAAAGGGCTGTGTGCCCTCGGCCCTCACGCAGAACGTGAAAGACCTTTTGGCCAGCCGGGAGATTGAGAACATTCTGGATAACACCGATTTTCTCGTCCTGCTCTCCCAGGCCCAGAGCGACCGGGCCATCATCGCAAAACAGCTCTGCATTTCTGAGCACCAGCTTTCCTATATCACCCATAGCAACTCCGGCGAGGGCCTGCTGTTCTATGGGAATGTGACTATCCCCTTTGTTGACCGTTTCCCCAAGGGTGAGATTTACAACCTGCTCACCACCCGCCCGGAGGATATAGCCAATGACCAGAGGAACGAATAACGCCGGGCCCGCCGGGGACAAGGGCACTTCGGGACAAAATGTCCCAAAGTCCCCCAAGGGCCCCAAAACCAAAAAATCGAAATTCCGCATGGAAAGCGAACAGGAAAAAATCAGCAAATCCAAGCTCCGCATGGAGACGCGGGAGGACAAGCTGAACCGGGCCCGGAAAAAGCTGGAGGGCAAAAAGCCCCCTAAACCCCGGGGCCCGGTGCGCCGGGTGCTGGGGGCAGCCGGATGGAACGTCCACGGCTTTGTGCATGGCAAGGTTTATGAGGTGGAGCATGAAAACGTGGGAACCGAGGGGGCCCACCGCTCCGAGCTTGTGGGCGAGGCCGCCCTCCGGCATGGGACGCGGTATGCGAAAAAGCGCATCCGGGAGCACCCGGCCCGGGCCGTCCATAAGGCCGAGGCGCAGTACATCAAGGCCCGGGCGGACTACCAGTTCCGCATGGCCGCGCAGGAGAACCCGGAGCTTGCAAAAAATGCAGTTACCCGCTATTGGCACAAGCAGAAATTAAAAAAACAATACGCCAAACAAGCGCGGCAGGCGGCGAAACAGACCGCGAAACAAGGGGCCAAGGCCGCCGGGAAAACCGCCGCCGCCACGGAAAAGCTGGCGGAGCGGGCCGTGGCTTTCGTGAAACGGCATCCCGTGGGGACGCTTATCGCGCTGGCCTGCGTGGTGCTCATTTTGTCGCTCCAGTCCTGCTCGTCCTCCCTTATCACTTTGGGGAATGCCGCCGCAGGCGCGGTTGGGGCCACCACCTACCCCGCCCAGGACGGGGATATGCTGGGGGCCGAGGCCGCTTATTGTTCGCTGGAGGCGGAGCTCCAGCATTATCTCGATACCTACGAAAGCACACACGACTATGACGAGTACCATTTTGATTTGGACGCTATCGAACATGACCCCTATGTGCTGATTTCCTTATTGAGCGCATGGCATGAGGGCGAGTGGACGCTGGCGGATGTCCAGCCTACGTTGCGGATGCTCTTTGACCGCCAGTACACGCTGACAGAGAACGTGGTAAAGGAGCGGCGGTACTACATCGAAACGGATACATGGACGGACGAGGACGGCAATACCCACACCGACAGCTACCGGGTGTATTACGATTACTACATCTGTACTGTGACACTGGATAACTTCAACCTTTCCCATCTCCCTATCTACATCATGGGGGAGGACAAGGTTTCCCGGTATTCCCTCTACATGGCTACGCTGGGCAACCGCCCAGACCTCTTTCCCGGCTCGTCCTATGTGGGGAAATACACCAGCCCGCCGGAAGGCTACGAAGTGCCGGGGGAATATCTGGACGATGAAACATTCGCGGCGATGCTCTCCGAGGCCGAGAAATACCTCGGTTATCCCTATGTATGGGGCGGGAGCTCCCCGGCCACGTCCTTTGACTGCTCCGGCTTTGTTTCGTGGGTAGTCAATCATTCCGGCTGGAACGTGGGGCGGCTGGGGGCCCAGGGGCTTTACAACATCTGCACCCGCACCAGCTCCCCCCGCCCCGGCGACCTTGTTTTCTTCAAGGGAACCTATGACACCCCGGGAGTCTCCCACTGTGGCATCTATGTGGGGGACGGGATGATGATACACTGTGGCGACGTGCGTCCAGATAGGGCGAAAGTAGAAGTAGATGAAAGGGGGATAGATTGAAGGTACTACCCCGTAAGATAACACGGGAATCCACCTGACTAACCGAAAGGCGAAAGCTGACACGGGAACATAGCACGTCAGGAAAGCGGAAAGTCACCTAAAGGCAATCGGGTGCGACTGAACCGCAAGGATAAGTGAATATGAGGATAATTCTGGGTTTGAATCTTGTGAGTTCCCAGTCCCTGTTCAGTGTGGGCATAGGAAATTTGCCTGAAACCTATGGTGCGAACAGTGTTAGAAAGGCGAACCTTCAGACACGTTATCAGCAATGCCGGAAAGGGTTGCCTTCCGGCAGGTTATCAATTATCACGCACGGCACGCCGGAGAACCGGTGTCAACGGAACGAAAGCATATCCGACAATTCACACTTACCTACTACTTTCGTTAACTGGAGATTGCCTAAACCAGAATGCCCGCAAGGGCTATGTGGCAGACACTGAAAATCTGGCATGGCAACGGAGCTTCCATAGTAGTCCGAGAACCCTGAAAAGACAGGGAAAGCCGTAAATACGGATGCGGGAAAGCCGCTCACATGGCGAAGGGAAGCAGTCTGAGCGAATTAAAATCAAAAATTGATTAGGGAGGAAAACCTCAATGAAACCAACAATGGAGATTTTAACCAAATTGCAGGAAAACTCAAAGAAACACCATGATGAAATATTTACAAGGCTCTACCGTTATCTGCTCCGCCCGGATATATACTTTACCGCCTACCAGCATTTGTACTCAAATGACGGTGCTGGAACAAAAGGCGTGAATGAGGATACGGCGGACGGATTCAGTGAGGTATATGTAGAGCGGATTATTGAAGCGTTGAGGACGGGAACATACTGCCCGAAGCCAGTACGCCGAACCTATATCCAGAAGTCCAACGGGAAAATGCGCCCTTTAGGGCTGCCAACTTTTGCGGACAAGCTGGTTCAGGAAAGCATGAGAATGGTTTTGGAGGCAGTTTACGAGCCGGTTTTCTCACACTATTCACACGGGTTTCGCCCAGGAAGAAGCTGCCACACCGCATTAGCGCAACTCAAGAAGGAGTTTATTGGGGCAGGCTGGTTTATTGAGGGCGATATAAAAGGCTGTTTCGACAACATCAACCACACGGTGCTGATTTCCGTACTAAAAAAGAAAATCAGGGACGCCAGATTCCTAAACCTCATTCAGCTGTTTTTAAAGGCAGGCTACATGGAGAACTGGAAATACTATGGTACTTACAGCGGCTGTCCGCAGGGCGGGATTATTTCACCAATCCTTGCGAATATCTACCTGAATGAACTGGACAGCTATGTTGAGGAATTGAAAAAGGAGTTTGATGTCAAGACACCGTACAAAACAACGCCGGCATATCAGGCGATAGCAAGAAAGCGGGCAAACCTCAAAAGAAAGATAGACCGCCGGGAGGACGGTACAGAGCGTGACCTGCTGATAGCGGAATACAAGAAGCTGTCGGGAGAGTTGTATAAAACCCCGGCGAAGCTATGCGATGACAAAAAGATTAAATATGTCCGCTACGCTGATGATTTCCTGATTGCCGTAAATGGGAACAAGCAGGACTGCGAATGGATTAAGGCGAAACTCACGGAGTTTATCCAAGATACCCTGAAAATGGAACTAAGCCAAGAAAAGACGCTGATAACCCATAGCAGTACACCCGCAAGATTTTTGGGCTATGATGTGCGGGTGCGCCGTGACCAGCAGGTGAAGCCGTGGAAGAAATGCAGACAGCGCACAATGAATAATACCGTGGAATTACTGATACCCTTCCAGGATAAAATCGAAAAGTTTCTGTTTTCTAAAGGCATTGTCAAACAAAGAGCCGATAACGGGAAACTGGAACCGGCTGGGAGGCTGTCACTGTTGCGCCACACAGATTTAGAGATTGTGACGGTCTTTGACGCTGAACTAAGGGGGATATGCAACTACTATCATCTTGCCAGCAATTACCGGAACCTAAACTATTTCAGCTATCTAATGGAGTACAGCTGTCTGAAAACACTGTCCGGCAAACACCGGTGCAAGCTGTCTAAAATTTATGACAAGTACCGCATTGGTGAGAAACGCTGGGGGATTCCCTATGAAACGAAAGCCGGGAAGAAAATCCGCCGCCTTACAAAGTTCAATGAGATTGACGGCAAAAAGTGTGAGGACATAGAGCCTGCGATAGTAACGGTTATTTCCAAAGGGAGAACCACGATTGATGACCGGTTAAAAGCCAGAATATGCGAACTTTGCGGAAAGGCAGGTGGGAAATTGGAGGTTCACCATGTAAACAAGGTGAAGAACCTGAAAGGAAAAGAACCGTGGGAACAGGTAATGATAGCAAAACGGCGCAAAACTTTGGTGGTTTGCTATGACTGCCACCAGAAAATACATCATGGATTCTAAGAGTTATTTCTGCAATGGAGCAAAGAGGGCGAGCCGTGTGCATTGAGAGGTGCAAGCACGGTTTTGGGAGGGGGCTGCGCAGACCTACCATAGAAATGTGGCAAGGCGGCGCTTTCCTACTCTACCCTATCAGCTACGCCAACTTAAACAGCAGCTACTGGCAGGCCCACTTCTACGCCTACGGGCGTTTACCATGAAAAGGAGGTTTTCAATGGCGATAAGCAAGAGCGCAAAAATCATGGCCGAGATGGAAAAGGTCAAGGCCAAAATCAGCGACCAGCAGGCCCGGCTGAAAGAGCTGGAACAGAAACACAAGGAGGCCGAGAACGAGGAAATCGTGGACATCGTGCGGGGCATGAGCATTTCCCTTGAGGAGCTCCCGCTGGTGCTCCAGCGCATCAAGGCCGGGGACGCTTTGGGACAAAATGTCCCGAAGTCCGCCGGGCCGGAAAAGGAGGACGCGGAATGAAACTGAAAAAATATCGTGTGTTGGCGGCGGCTCTGTGCGCCGCTTTTTTGCTGTGCGGCATCACCACAACGGCCTACGCCGGGGGCGGCGAGGAATGGGAGGACGGTACGGGCGGCCCGGAATGGGAGGGGCTTGACCCCGTGGAGCCCGCGCCGGAGCCGGAACCCGAGCCCAACCCCTTTACCCCGGACGGGCAGGGGACGATGGTGGATAACGCCACCGACCAGGACGGCAAGGAATTTTTCACTATCATGGCGGCGGACGAGTCCGTGTTCTATCTGGTGATTGACCGCCAGAGGGAGACGGAAAATGTGTACTTCTTGAACGCCGTCACCGTGGCCGATTTGATGGCCCTTGCGGAGCCCTCCCCGGAGCCCGTCCCCGAACCGCTCCCGGAGCCGGAACCCGAACCTGCTACCGAGCCGAAGCCCGAGCCCGAGCCGGAAAAATCCGGCGGGGCGGGGACGCTCCTGCTGGTGCTGGCGGTGCTGGCCCTCGGCGGCGGGGCCGGGTGGTACTTCAAGATTTACCGCCCGAAACAGCAGGCCGCCGCTCCCGGCGAGGATTTTGACGAGGCCGGGGAATACGGCGAGGACTATGGCGGCGGTGAGTATGACGACCTCCCCCCGTGGGATGAGGAAGAAGAAAAGGAGGACGGAGAATGAATTTCACATCGAACCCTTTGGAACGGGAAATGAAACGCCGCCCACGGCCCCGGGCTCCCCGCCCGGAACAGCCCCGGGAGGGCTCCCGGTGCTGTGGCTGTCCCTACTGGCGCGGCATCCCCTGCGGCTCCTGCTTTCAGAGCCTTTTGAAAAAGCCGGGCGGGAGGTGATATTTTGCGCGAGCTGACCCGTGAGGAAAAGGCCGCTATCCGCTCCCTTGTAGTGAAATGGTGCGCCAACTATGACCGGGAATATGGCTGTCTGCCCCTCGACTGTGAGTGCTATATGCTGGGGAAGTGCTGGACGGGGGCCTACTGCCGCTACTTCCGGGAGGCCGTCCTGCCGCTGAACCCGGTGCTGGAGGCCGCCCTCAATACCGAGGGGCCCGCCCCGGAAACCCGGCCCTGTCCTGTCTGCGGGCGGCCCTTTCTCCCGGACGGGCGGCGGCGCTACTGCTCCGTGGCCTGCTCCAAGGCCGCGAGGCAGAAGAAACAGCGGGGATATATGCGGAAATACCGGGGGTGATGTGTGAGCATTTAGGGGTATAAAAGCCCGCTGTTTTCAAGGCTTTCCGGGGCCGCTTTTGGGGCGGGGCGTACTTTTACACGTCCTGCCCCGATTTCCCCGGATGATGCTAACATTTCGAGAGGAGGTTCCTATGGACAAAAATCAAGGTTATACAATCTTAAAGGCCGTCATGCTGGAGAATGGCCGGGGCTTTGCGCTGGGGGAGCATCCCCGGGCCCCCTCCCCCTTTGTGACGTGGGCCTGCTATGATGACGAACACGGCGCAAGGCAGTATGAATGGGGGCATTATGGCAGTGACCGGGCCGCGCTGGAGCAGGACTTGCTGGAGCGTGTGGAAAACTACCAGCAGCAGTTCTCCGTCAAGGTGGCGCAGATTGAGGCCCCCGGCCTTTACAAGTATTATTCCACCCAGCGGCCCGTTGACATCGGTACGTTCCCCAAGCCTGCAGGCAACGCCCCGGACGAAATCGTAAACTACGACAAGCGCGTACCCGTGGAGGGCGGCGCGTTCCTTGCGTGGGGGCATCTGACCTACACAAAGCCTTTGACGGAAAAGCAGGCGGCGGACTATGAGCTCCGGCCCGCCCCGGAGGTGTCCGGCCTGCTGCGGGACGGCGGCAGGCCCCGCCCGATTGCCGAACAGATGAAAGAGGCGGCAAGGCTGGCCGGGGAACGGCAGGCCCCCTCTGCGCCTAAACGGAACGCGCCCGACCGGGGCGACAGATAGCGTGGCTGGCAAAAAGCGCCGCCGCCCCATCCATCTCCATGTGATGGTATCTGAGGAAGAGCAGGCACTTATCCAGGAACGCATGGCCCAGGCGGGCATCCGCAACATGGGGGCCTATATGCGCCGGATGGCCCTCTGCGGCTATGTGCTCCAGATTGACCTTGCCCCCGTCCGAGAGCTGGTGTCCCTCCAGCGGCGATGCTCAAACAATCTCAATCAAGTGGCCATCCATGCCAACACCTACGGGGGCATCTACCCCGAGGAAATATCGGCCCTCCAGCGGGACTACTCCGCTTTGTGGGGCCCTCTGTCTGATTTGCTGAAACAGCTTTCCGCGCTGGTGGAGCTGTGACCTGCTGGGGAGCGGTGCTGTGCCGCTCCCCGGCTTTTTTCGTACTTCGGGACATTTTGTCCCAAAGTCCCAACGAGAGGAGGTGCTACCACGGCCACGACCTACATCCGGCCCTACAAGAAGGCGGCGGGACTGAGCGCCGTCCAGACGATGGAGGAGCGTTTTGCCTACGGGCTCAACCCCCAAAAGCTGGGGGCCGTGTCCTCCCACCTTTGCGACCCGGCCACAGTCGCCGCCGAGTTTCTGCTGGTGAAAAGCGAATACCAGGCGGCCACGGCCCGGCCCGTGGAGCGCGGGGCGCTGTTCTTCCAGATACGGCAGGCGTTCCCGCCCGGCGAGGTGACGGCGGAGGAGGCAAACAAGCTGGGCTTTGAAACGGCGATGCGCTGGACGAAAGGCAAATACCAGTTTTTCGTCTGCACCCATACCGACAAGGGCCACATTCACAACCACATTTATTTCAATTCCACGGCCTTTGACTGCTCCCGGAAATTCCATAATTTCCTCGGCTCCAGCTTTGCCCTCCGGCGGCTGTCTGACCGGGTATGTCTGGAGCATGATTTGTCCGTGATACAAAATCCCAAACAGCACAGCAAGGGCCGTTTCCTCCACTATGGCCAGTGGGTAGGGGAAAAACCGCCCTCCGCGCAGCAGCGGGTGCGGCTGGCAATCATCGCGGCCCTTGAGAAAAAGCCCGCCGACTTTGCCGCGTTCCTGCGGCTGATGGAGGAGTCTGGCTTTGCTGTCAAGCGCGGGCGGGGCGGCGTGGTGTCGTTCCTCGCGCCGGGGCAGGATAAATACACCCGGCTCCGGGCATCCACCCTCGGCGCGGGCTTTGACCCCGAGGACATCCGGGCGGTGATTGCCGGGGAGCGGCCCCTCCCGGAGCTCCCCAAGGACGCGCCGCCCCCGATCCGGCAGGTGGGCCTTATCATTGACATCCAACAGCGCATGGCCGAGGGCAAGGGCCCGGCTTATGAACGGTGGGCGAAAGTCTACAACCTAAAACAGATGGCCGCCGCCCTCCAGTTTTTGCAGGAGAATAATCTGACCGACTATGACGCGCTGGCGGCCAAGACCACGGCGGCGGTTGACCGGGCCCACGCGCTGGCCGGGGAGCTCCAGACCACCGAGGCCGCCCTCTCCAAAGTCTCCGGGCTGATGGGGGCCGTGGTGGACTATGCAAAGGCCCGGCCCGTATTTGACGGCTACAAGGCGGCCCGGTACTCGAAAAAGTATCTGGCCGAACACGAGGCGGAGCTTGCCACCTACCGGGCGGCCCGGGCCGCTATGAATGAATTGTTAGGCGGTGAAAAGCTCCCCAAAATGGACGCGCTGAAAAAACAGCGGCGGGAGCTGGCGGATAAGAAAAAGGCCCTCTATGCCGAGTATCGGCAGGCCCAGCGGGATATGCGGGAGGCCGTGGCGGTCAAGGCCAACATCGACCATCTGCTCGGCCTTACGGACGGGCGCACTGATAAGGAACAGACGCGATAGCGGCGGTGACGCAGCCAACCTCTTTGGGACATTTTGTCCCAAAGAGCCGGGTTTGGGGAGGCTCCCCAACAAGCATTTTTGCGGGCCCCCGGCCCAGCAAAAATTTCGGAGTGTGGCCACACCCGAATTGCTTGCCGTTTGTGCGCTCCCCTATACATGGCGCGAAAAAACGGAGGTCGCGCTTTTCCTTACGCTCCCTCCGTTTCTCTGGCTTTTCTGATACCCTCTGCGGCTCCCTCTATGATGATAAGCTCCTTTTCGTCCATTCCGTTCAGCATCCGGTCAATGTGTTTCCGGCGCTCACTCTCGCCGCCCAGCTTGTCCGGGTAGAAAAATTCATCCACGGAAATATCAAAAAGGGTAACGAGCTTGTAAAAGGCGTTGAGGCTGGTGTGCTGGCCCCGATTTTCAATATACATGATGGAGCGCGGGGTGAGGTCTACAAGCTGGGCCAAGTGCTCCTGCGTCCAGCCTTTAGCTTTTCGTCTGCGCTTGATTTCTTGGCCCAGGGCATGACAGTCCAGGCGCTTTTCGTATTGGTACATTTTCACATCACCCCTATATTATTTTACATTTCGGGGCGGAATATGAGAACGAAATAAAATTTTATATTTTAGTAGTATTTGTTTTCACTTTTTCTGCGTGAAATTTTTACATTTCATAGAGTGATTTGCTATTGACCTATTAGGTAAAAAGAGGTATAATGATGTTGACCTAATAGGTTAATCTTTTGCAAACGGAGGAACACACAATGTCTATTAAACTATTGGAGTTAGATCCACAAAGGCGGGATGCTATTCTAAATTCGGCATTAAAAGAATTTTCTATGCAAGGGTATGATAATGCATCGACCAATATCATCGCTAAAAATGCCGGGATTTCTAAGGCCCTAATGTTTCACTATGTAAGTAACAAACAAGAACTATTTCTTGTCGTATATGATTACTTTTCCGAACTTATCAGAAAAGAGTATTTTGAATTGATGAATTACGAAGAACGCGACATTTTCACTAGACTGCGTCAATCGTACTTTTTGCAGATTAAAATGTCTGAAAAATATCCTTGGATTTTGGACTTTAATAAGCTATCACGCCCCACAAATTCCGCTGAGGTAAACGAAGAACTTGAAAGTCGAGCACATAAAGAAAAATCGAGTTGCTACCCAAAATTGTTCGATAACATAGATGAAACCAAGTTTAGAAAAGGGTTGAACATAGAAAAATGCAAGCAGCTTATCTTTTGGTCTAATGTTGGATTTGCTGACCAGCTATTAGAAAAAATTCGAGAGCAGAAAAGCGCTGTTTTGGATAGTGCTACCATTATTTCTGAACTTGATGATTATTTTGTTGAACTACGGAAAGTTTTTTATGAAATCAGCGATAAATAAGGCTAGGGAATATCCCATAAAGTTAAAAAGAAAACAGCACATCAGTGTTGCAGTGATAATTTGGATTGTCTTTTTTTCGATTGTATTTGACGTAGGCGAAAAGCATTATAATGGAGGAGATGAAATGGAAACAGCACAGGAACCAATCGTTGTAGCATTTCCTTTAAGGGGTGAATGGCTTGCACCAAACACTCCTGGCACAAAAATTCCCAGTCACGGCACAAACCAATTAGGAACAAGATATGCTTTTGACTTTGTGCAAGTAGATTGGAATAGAACAGGTTGGCCAGCATATCGCACAAGTTTTTTGCGATACCTTTTTTCGGGTATTCCATTAAATCAATATTATTGTTGGGGACAAGAGGTATATTCACCTTGCGATGGAGTTGTTGTCCAAGCTCAAGATGGATATGCGGAAAATTCTAAAACAAATTTATTTTCAGATACGGTTAATGCGTACAAAAACGCACATTATTTTAATCCCGAAAGAGATGATATACAATCTGTTGCCGGAAACTACATTATCATAGACTGTGGCAACAATGTATATGCCGCTCTCGTTCATCTTCAAACAGGTTCTATTCAAGTTTCTGTTGGTCAAAGTGTAAAGACGGGGGATGTAATAGGTCGGGTCGGTCATTCAGGTAACTCGTATGCACCGCATTTGCATTTTCAGCTTATGGACAGTAGCGACATAACGATTGCTAATGGATTACCTTGTGCCTTTGAGGAATATGAAGTTTATCAAAACAACGAGTGGAATGTCATACAAAACGGTATTCCTACAAGCACAGATAGGATACGCTTTGAAAAAACAGACTGAGAAATAGGAAATTAGGACTGCATAGCATAAAACATCCGCCCAACGGGAAATAAAAAAAACCGTTGTTGCGGCGGCTGATTATCTGCGCGCCAAAACAAAATACAGTAGCCTAACGGCGGTTTTGAAATAACAAATTTCAAGCCGCCGTTTTCTTTTGAAAAAATAGAATACGGAGGGTGTATTAAGGTCGCCCATTTTTAAGGACACGGCGGTATCCGGGAGGTATCGTTATGTCCTTTTTGATTTCTGCTACGCGTAACTTGTCAAAAAAAGTATAGCCCCACCACCGGGTTACTCCGGCCAACAACACGAAATTTGCAAGTACATAAAGAACTGCGTCATTTCATGCGCCCGCACAGTACAACGCTGTGCGGGCGTTGTCGTTTCTTGTCGGCTCCACTTTGGGACAAACAGTCCCAAGGTGCGGGGCGGCTCCCCCGGGTGCCGCTCCCCGCCGCCCTCCATATCGTTTCCCGGCAACCCAACCACAAAAAACGATATGGAGGTACATATAATGACTATCATCAACTTGCGCGACTTTTACTACTGGTACACCCAGGACGAATATATTGAGGTTACTGACGATGTGGCCGAGGCGCTCCAGGCCAGCGTCCGCTACGAGGCGGCCTATACCGAGCGTGTCCGCTACAACAAGGCATACTATTCCTTGGATGCGGATGACGGCATCGAGTATTCCGCCTGCCTGCACGAGCTCACCCCGGACGAGGTGCTGGAGCTCAAGGAGCGGTTCTGCCGTCTGTGGAACGCGCTGAACAGCCTGCCGGAAACCCAAGGCCGGAGGGTGGATGCTCACTTTATCCTCGGCATGACCTACCGGGAGATTGCCAAAGCCGAGGGCGTGGATAAGAGCGCGGTGCGGCGCTCCGTTCTCAGCGGCATCGCACAGATGAAAAAATATTTGAGAAAAAATCCGTGATTGCCGTCTCCATTTGCTCCATTTTTCTGGTGGTATATGAGAGGAAGTTTTTTCTTCTCCACAACTGAATAGCGGGCGGCCCCGGGTGAACGCGGGGAGCCGGGCGGCGGGTGCGCTGGGACTTCTCCCACGGGAGGACGAGCGACCAACACCACCGCCGCGTGTGGGGAATTTGCCAGCCCCACGGCCACGATCCGCGAGGGACAAGCTGGCCGCTTGCCGCTTGAGGCCGCCGCACAAAACAAGGAAATGCCGGGCCGCTACCTGCTGTCTTTTGACGGGCCAAACATACGGGCCCGGCGTTTCCATTTCAAACAAGTTCGAGACAAATTGTCCCAAGGTGAGGACAGGCCAAAGGGCAGCACTTTCGCGGTGCTGTCCTTTCGCGTTTCCCCACCAACCCAAAACGCAAAGGAGGTTTTACCGTGAAACTGACCGCACAAGAGCTGGAACAAATGAAAAGCGTGGACATCGGCGCGGTGAGCGCGGATGCGCTGGCTGACGTGAGCGGTATGGCCTTTGACCGCACCCTCCCCCGGGAGGAGCGGCTGGCCCGGTTTGTGAGACGGGCCGTCAATCCGTACTGCTTTAGCGTGGGCGGCGTGGGCGTGAAAATTGAGTTTGCCGAGGGCGGCCCCTCCCTCCAGGATACGCTGACCGCCTTTCTTATCCGGCAAAAGAGCGGGCTGTGACTGCTGTTGCGGCCCGTTCCTACTTCGAGACAAAATGTCCCGAGGCATCGGCATCCTTGCTGATACCCCGGAACAGAGTTATAATATAAGTGTAATGTGATAGGGAAGGAGGAACAATGGCACGAGCTAAAAACAGAGGAAATCAGCAGACATATACCCCTACATATACAATCCGGCGCTGGCGTTTGGGCGAGTACATCCGCCTTTCCAAAGAGGATTTGAAAAAGGGCAAGGACGACAGCAACAGCGTGAAAAACCAGCGTGACCTGCTGGGGGACTTCTACCAGCGGCACATGGACGAATTTGAAAGCGCGGTTGAATATGTGGACGATGGGCACACCGGAACGGATGCCAACCGCGAAAACTTCCAGCGGCTTTTGGCCGATGTGATGAGCGGGAAAATCAACTGCGTGATTGTGAAAGACCTTTCCCGGTTCGCCCGGAATTACAGTGACGCGGGGAGTCTGATTGATAACTTGTTTGTGCAGATGGGCGTCCGCTTTATCTCCCTTGCGGAGAACGTGGACAGCTACCTAAACCCCGACAGCGTTTCAAACATTATCGTTCCGATAACTAACGTGATGAACGATAACTATTGCTACCAGACCTCAAAGAAAATCCGGCAGGTTTTTGATTACAAGCGGCGCAACGGCCAGTACATCGGCTCTTTCGCTCCCTATGGCTACATCAAAGACCCAAAGGACAAGCACCAGCTTATTGTGGATGCGGATGCGGCTGAAATCGTCAAGCGCGTTTATTCCATGCTCCTGCAAGGCTCGTCTAAAAGGGCCATCGCGCTGTATCTGAACGAACACGGCACACCCAGCCCCACGGCCTACCGCCGGAAAAAGGGCCTGCCCGTTTCCTCGGCTGTGGCGGACGACCCCATGTGGGGAGCCCGCATGATACATGAAATCCTCACTAACCCCATCTATACCGGGGATTTGGTACAGGGCCGCCGCCGGGTGAAAAGCTACAAGGTACACCAGATTGAGGCTGTGCCGGAGGAAGAATGGGTGCGCGTCCCCGATACTCACGAGGCCATCATCACCCACGAAACCTTTGACAAGGTGCAGGCCCTGCTGGTACGCGATACCCGGACATCCCCCAAAGGGCGGGAGGTTCACTTGTTCAGCGGTTTTCTGAAATGTGCGGACTGCGGGAAATCCATCACCCGCAGCCAGAGCGGGAAAAATATCTATTACGCCTGCTCCACTTACAAGAACCGCTCCCGGACGGCCTGCTCCATGCACTCTATCAAGCACAACCGTCTGGAGGCCGCCGTTCTGTTCGCTATCCAGTATCAAGTGAACACCGCCGTTTCCTACTCGGAATTGATAGCCCGTATCAACTCGGCCCCGCTGAAAAAAAGTCAATCCCACCGCCTTAACGACCAGATAGCCGCAAAGGAAAAGGAATTGACCCGGATAACCCGCTACAAGCAGTCACTGTATCAAGATTGGAAAGACGGGGAGATCACCCAGCAGGAATACCGGGATATGAAAGCCGATTATGAACGGCAGGCCGCCGAGCTTGCGGATGTGCTGGCCCGGCTGAACGCGGAACGTGCGGAGCTGGCAAACGGCGTTGACAAGGAACACCCCGCGCTGGTAGCCTTTGCAAAGTATCAAAGCATCGAAACGCTGACCCGTGAAATCCTCACGGACTTGGTAGACCATATCAAGGTTTACGAAAACGGCAATATCAGCGTTCATTTCAAGTTCGCGGACGAGTTCCGCAAGATTGCCGAGTACATTGAAATCAACACCACCGATACCGCCGAGGCGGGCTGACCCCCGCCAAAAGCAAAAAACCTTTTGACAGTGTGTTTTCCTAATAGGAGTTAATCATAGGAATACCAGCTAAATTGATTGCGTCTATATCCCGGTAGATTGTACGAGGCGAGACCTCAAACATATCTGCTAACTCCTGTGCGCCCATACGCTTTTTATCAAGCAGTATCATAATAATGCTGACAAGCCTATTAATTTTCATCTGGTGACCGCCTCTCAAAAAGCCTCTATTTCATTATAGATTGTTGCCATACTGATGTCAACGATTAGATGGTAAGATAACGGTGTAAGTAAAATAAGGCCAATGAAAATGGAGGGTATTATGTTCACAGTCTACATTTACGTCCTTGACACCTTGGCAGATTGGGAGTTGGGCTATGTTACGGCGGAATTAAACTCCGGGCGGTTCTTCAAAAAGGGCGCGCCCGAAGTATTAGTCGAAACAGTCGCACTCTCAAAGGAGCCAGTCAAAACTATGGGTGGGCTGACGATTGTTCCTGATTGCTCCATCAGCGATATTGAGATGGGCGAAAAAAATGTACTGCTGTTGCCTGGGGCGAACACATGGGACGACCCGAAGCATAGAGCCATTATTAAAAAAGCCAGTGAGTTTCTTTCTGCGGGGGCTATGGTGTGTGCTATCTGTGGGGCTACCGCTGCACTGGCAAACGCTGGCCTGTTGGATCAGCGCCCGCACACAAGTAATGGAGCCGGATACCTTGAAATGGTTTCTCCCGGCTATAAGGGACAGAAGTTCTTTGTTGACGCACCATCTGTGGCAGATCGTAATCTGATTACCGCAAGTTCCACTGGGGGTTTACTGTGGGCAAAGCAGATTATTGAACGGTTAGATGTTTTTCAGCGCAACACATTGGAAGCGTGGTATGCGTATTTCAGCACTGGTGAGGCGCAACATTTCTTTACCCTTATGCAAACTTTGGCGTATACACTAATATTGTTTTAACCTGCCAGCAGTGGCAGCAAAGAAAAAAACCGCTGCTGGCAGAAAATTTTTCATGCCTTTTTGTACGGTGGTTTTCAAAAAATGAAAGCCGCCGTTCTTTTCATCTCCATAGAGAGCGACGCGGTAACGCTGACAGATACGGCGGCTGACAGGAGGCAGCCGCTATGAAGTACACAGTCATTCGACACAATCTGACAGCCCTTGATTTGTCAAAAAAAGCCCGGCCCCCGCCTGGGGGAACTACGGCCACGAAGTTATACTATACAATGCAGATATAGTAAATTATACAGTGCAAACCGCCCGGTGGGTCTGTGACCTGCCGGGCGGTTTTTGTCGTTCCCTGCGGCCTGGAAAATTTTCTTCACTTTTTTCTCTGCAGAAAGCGGTTTTGCGCGCAAAACTTGTGCCGCTGAACGCTCTGTTAGCGGAAAGGGAAAGTACACCACCATCCCCCAAACGAAAGGGGGTGAGAAGATGGAAACGAACCCCCGCGACTATGGCGAGCGGTGCAGGTTTGACGCCTTTTGCAAGACCGTGTTGAAGCATGAGGCAATCGACTACATCCGGGAAACGAAGCGGCGGGCCAGCCGGGAAACGTCCTTGGAGCGGCTGCCCCAAATGGCGATGGACAAGCTGTGTTCGGCGGACGACTATCCTAGCGACAGCTATGTGTTCTCGTACTGCGGCTACGACCTGCCGATCAGAAGCCAACAGGTGGCCGACGCCTTTGCCGGTCTGCCGGAGCAGGAGCAAAGCATTTTGATTTTGCGCCTGGTGCTGGATTTGACGGACAGTGAGATCGGCAAGGCCTTGGGCCTGTCCCGGAGTGCCGTCCAGCGACGCAGAACAAAATCGCTGAATGTCCTGCGGACAAAGCTGACAGCGAGGAAAGGAGGTTAGCACCATGAAGCGCCGGAACTATAAGGGCCGTGAACTGCTGCCGTTTGCGGTGAGCGATGCGGCCCAGGCTGGGGATGCTGATGCCATGGAGCAGGTCTTGCGGTACTACGAGGGCTACATAAACAAGCTCTGCACCCGGACGATCTACGACGAAAGCGGTTGTCCCCATGCCTGCCTGGACGAGTACATGAAAAGTCGCCTTGAAAACAAACTGATCCGCGCCATTCTCGGCGTGAATTGATAACCGGCCCCGGCTGGGAGGAACAGCTTACCCTTTCCCTGTTCCTCCCGCCTGCGGGCCTTGTCCTGCGTCTTGGAAAGGGGAAATGCCTTTGACGAAAGAACAACCTGAAATCAGAACTAAAACCTGTCAAATCGAATTGCCGCAGGCTATTATAGAAACCTTTGCCCGCTTTCTTGTCCCGGAGATACGGAAATACTATGACAGCGAACAGGGCCAGCGGGAGTTTGCGGAATGGCAGGAAGCACAGGGCAAAACAGAATAAACCGATAAAACAGCGGAGGCCAAGGCTTTTACACCTTGACCTCTGCTGTTCGTTTTGACATCAGAGCCACACCATCACGGCGAAACCGCCTTTGAAATAATAGGTGTTCGTCCAATGTCCATCTGGCCCTACCGTGCTTAAAAGATGCCATCGACCCTTGGAGGGCCAAAAACCCTAGTATTTATGCGGTTTTCCGGGCTTTTCAAAAGCCGTCATTATAACTCTGCCTTAAAAGATGCCATAATTTCTTACTCTGTTTGTAATGCGTTTCGAGCCCTTCAAAAATCCAATTCCATCTTATCTTCAGTATCTCCTAGGCCTTGTTTGAAAAATAGCAAAGGCTGAGCTAAATCAACAAAATCGCAATAGAGGCAATGTAAACGAAAGCGAGAAAAGACGCATCCAATTTATCATATCTGGTGGCGATCCTGCGAAACCATTTGAGCTTTTGGAAGAAACATTCAACCAAATGCCGTTCTTTGTATAACCACCAATCTACCGGCCAAGGATCAGAAACATTGCTCTGCGGCGGGATCACATAGCTGGCTCCCTGTTCTGAGATATAAGCCCGGATCGTCTTTGCCCCATAAGCACGGTCTGCTAATACTTTGCTGCCACTGATTTTTACCCTTTCCAGCAGTTCAACAGCGTGGAGCGAATCATGGTCATTCCCCGCAGACAGCATGAATTCAACCGGATTTCCCAGTCCGTCCACAATAGCATGCAGCTTTGTGTTCAACCCGCCTCTGGTTCGTCCAACAGCCTTATCTGTTGTTTTTTTCCCCCCCATTGGCGCTTTCGTGGACCTTGATGCAGGTAGAATCCAAGCTCAGGTTTTCCATATCCGCATCTGCGGACAATGCGCGAAATATGGCTTCCAATGTACCATCGTCCCGCCATTTAGCAAATCGGGCATACACAGACTGCCAGGAGCCATACGCCTCCGGCATTTCCCGCCACTGTGCTCCGCTGCGGACGATCCAAAGCATCCCATTGAGCATGTTTCGGTCATCTTTCCGAGGCCGGCCTCGCTTCCCCGTCCTTTCTGACGGTAACAGCTCTTTTATGCGCTCCCATTATCCTTTTGTCAATTCATACCGTTTCATATCTCTATTTTCGCACTAACCCGCAATTTGTGCAATATTTATTTTTCAAACAAGGCCTAAACCCTGCTCACAGGCAATATTCAAATATTCATCCAGCCTCTGGCTTTCCAACTCGGCTACCATCTCCGCAAAAGGCCGCAGATCCTGGTTCACGACATAAACATCCAATGCCTCAAAATATTCAAGGCGCTTTTCTTTTACAATCGAAACTGGCAGGAACCCCGCCTGCATCAACTGATAATTCATGATCATCCGCGATGTTCTGCCGTTGCCATCGGTGAAGGGGTGGATACGCACAAACTCGGCGTGTGTCCAAGCTGCCATTTCAATAGCGTTTAGGTCTCGGGGATTGTGCAGCACAGAGCAGAATTCTTTGATCTGCCAGTACATCTCGCTGGGAGGAGGCGGCTTGTGATTGGCTCCTGTGATACGCACCTCAACATTTCGGTATATCCCACCGATCTGGATGTTCTCCATAATCCGCGCATGAATGTCTTTGATGATCTGCTCGTCCAGCGGCCTTCCCTTTGCTATGCAGCCTTTCACATAGTTAAACGCCCTGGCGTGGTTTGCAACTTCATATATCTCCCGGAGGGTTTTGCCGCCCACAGACAGCCCATCCTCCAGAATAGCTTTTGTTTGGACAAGCGTCAGCGTGTTCCCCTCGATGGCGGTGGAATTGTGGGCATATTCGATCTCAAATGCTTTGTCAAACTTGGATATGACCTGGTCAGGAATGCCGGGCAGAGTTTTCTGGAGCTGCCAGCGCTTTTCACATAGCATTTGATAATCTACAGGACTGCCTTCCTCCCTTGTACAAAGCGTTGTATAATCCATGGCACTCACTCCACCTAACTTCATCCCGCGCAGAAAGCCAACTCAGCCTTCTTCCGCTATTTTTTTGACTTCGTCCAAATCCAGGCCACAAATATCGGCAATTTCCTCCAGAGTCTTATGCCGCTCCAGCAGCCGCTTAATCAGGCCAGCCATGGCACTATGCTCACCTTCAGCGCGACCTTCGGCCCTACCCTCAGCTCGGCCTTCAGCCCTACCTTCAGCGCGACCCTTTTCCTCACCCTCTCTCAGGGCAATAAAACGTACATCCTCCAGTTTCGCTGCCAGCGTCATAAACCTCTCCACCTTCCTGTCGTCGGATTTGATGTCCTCCACCGCCCGGTCGATCCGGGTCAAATATTCGTTGCCGGAAACGTCAAAGGACAGCTTGTTCTTCTTCGCGTTGATGTACCGCAGAAACTCCAAAGCAGACTCACTAAGGTTCGGCTCTGTGAACTGCGCGTTCAAAATATACGCATGGGAGCCGTCATCATATACGATGTCCTCCGCGCCCTCAATTACAGATTTACGCTTATAAAGTGCCAGTCCCCTACCATAATAATCATCCGTACAGACGAAAATCACATAGCTGGACTTCAGGTCCCGGTAGCGCTCAGATACCTCCAGGGTTCGCCGGTCCAGGGAACTCTGGTAATACCTGATCCGACGCTCCAGGTCATAAGCGCTGCCGGTCTGCATCTCCACGGCGTACTGCGTCCTTTCGCTGTCCTCCAGGGAAATATCCAGCCGGACGCCATGCAGTTCAAACCCGTCCTTAATATCCTGCTGTTTCTCGATATAGGTGATCTCCGCAATTTTCTTCTCCAAAACCGCCTCCAGCAGCGGCTTGACGTTCTCAGGCTGGCGCATCACTTCGCCGAAGATGAAATCATTGGCCAGCGAAAGCTCCGCCGCAGCTTTGTTCATGGCGTCCACCTTCTTTCTGTTATCATTATACCCGAATCCGATCTAAAAAGCAACTGTTTTGCCTACTCACTGCCCCCCTCCGGCGCGGCGATGTCATCTTTTTCCACCTCCGCCTGTACCAGCCGGGTGACAAAATCCTTCTGCTTGAGCTGATGGCGCTTGAGATAGGCTTTCAGCCGCTGATAGGTTTCCTCGGGCATCTGAATGGCCATTGTTCTTGTGTTTTCCATAGTGATTTTCTCCTTGTTTATCTATTTTTTGTTTGCGCCATCCTTATTGAATGTGCTATACTTAGCTCAGCAAGGAGGCGTATCTATGAATATTATCAACGCGATTTCCACCCGGCGCAGTGTACGCCAGTTCACATCCCAGCCAATTTCTGATGAGGACCTGCATACCATTCCCCCAGCCGGTATGTCCGGCCCAAGTGCGGTAAACGCCAGGCCGTGGAGCTTCTTGATAGTCCGCGACAGGGATACTCTCTGCAAAATGGCGGACGGCAACGGCAATGCCGCCCAGCCCTTGAAGGGCGCTGCCCTTGGAATTCTTGTGCTGGGCGACATGACCCGCACTTTTGAGCGCGCCCCAGATTATTGGGTCATTGACGGCTCCATCGCTGCGCAGAACATGATCCTCGCCGCCCATGGCCTGGGCATAGGCTCAGTATGGCTGGGCACCTGGCCCCAGGAGGAAAAAATTGCCGCCCAGCGCCAGCTTTTTGATTTGCCGGAGAGCGCCGTGCCCCACTCCATTATTGCTTTCGGCTACCCGGAGGAATCCCAGAAAAATCTCCCAGCCCGCGGAGGTTATGAGGAAGAGCGGGTCCATTATGACAAGTGGTAGCCGAAAGCATTTTAGAACAGATTCGGCGTCCCATACCCCAAAATCTGGTAATTGCCGATGGGGTAGCTGTTCCGCTCACAAGCATTCCCTGAGTTGCCCTCGATGGTGTAGACCCTGCCGCCCTCCACCTTTTCCACAATACCAACATGGTCAGAGCTGCCATCCTGTACGCCGTTTTCGTCCGGCCAGTCGAAGAAGATAATCATTCCGGATTCGGGCGTTGACCTGCCGTCCAGCCACTGGCCTTTATTCTTGAACCAGGCCACGCCAGTATCGCAGCCTGCAAATTTGGGTATAATTCCCTTGTCGATGTAACCGCACTCGTTGGCGCACCAACTGACAAAACAGGCGCACCACTCCACCCGGCCTTGGAAGCCGTACCAGCTCCAGTATGGCTCGCCGCCTACATTGCCAAGCTGGGCTTTGGCAACCTCCACCAGTTGGTGATTGGCATAGTTCATGATTGCCGAGAAGTCCTCCGGGTCAAGGTCAGTACCGAACACAGCGTTGACCTCGGCAATAAGCTGCTGGTCCGTTTGACCGTCCGCAAAGCATCCTGCCAGTTTTGCAACAAACCCAGGCTCCTTTGCCTGTTCCGAAAGCGCCAGTATGTACAGCACCTCGGCGGCTTTGATCTGCTCGGGCGTTCTGCTGGTCATGGCGGAGTGGAGGGCATTGACGGTATCCTCCACGAATTGCAGTTCTCCGATCTGCTCTGGGGTGAGGTTGTCAATCACATCATTGACCAGCCCCGGCGCTGAGAAGTCGATATCGTCCCGGCTGAAAAATGCCGCCACCGCTGTGCCGGGGAGGATGAAGAACACGCAAAAGGCCAGAATCAGGCAGACGATTTTGTCCCAATTCCGCTTGTCCAGCAGGAGTGAAACGGCTATCTTTTTCAGTGCCGCGCCAATTGTTGCACCGATAATAATCCCCCCTACATATTCATGGCCATGCCGCCGTACTCCTGATCTTCTTCCTCATCGGGGTCCGGGAAACCGGGCGGCTCGTCCTGGCCGTAATCGAAGTTGGGAGCGACCTCCACCGCCGCTCCCAGGAGGCCCTCCACATAGGAGTGGTCAGGCTCCGATCCCTTAGTTTCCTCGGCGTATTCCGGTTCCCCGGTGGAAAAATCCTGGTCGTTTTTTTCCTCTTGTTCTTCGTCGAAACGGGCCGCGGAATCGCCCACAGTGGGGCTTTCTTCTGGCTCGTCGCCGTACTCGACCTCGGGGCTGTCCTCGTCAACAGGGGCCTCACAGGGGCCGGGAAATTCCTCGTCCTGTTCTTCTTCGGTGGTCTCCTGTTCGCCCTCAGAATCGGCCACAGCGGGGCTTTCTTCCGGTTCGTCATCGTACTCGTACTCCGGGGAATCCTCTGTCACAGGGGCCTCTCCAACCTCTGAAAGCACTTCGTCCTGCTCGTCTTCCTGGGTTTCTTCCTGCTGCTTTCTCAGCAGTTCTTCGTCCCTTTCCAGTTCTTCCTCAATCAGCCCGATGACGAACGCCTTTTGAGTCATCTGATTGCGTTCCAGGTACCGCTTGACCCGCTGAAACAGGCTTTCCGGCACCTGGAACGCCAGCGTTCTTAAGTTCCCCATATCTTTTACCTCCACTTCAAGGATATTTGGGTGCAGCTCATCTTGCGCGGCCAGGGCAATGAACTCGTCCATAGCCATGCCGTGTTCCTCCAGATATGCGTCAATCTCCGTTTTGAGTTTTGCGCCAATGCCTGGAATTTGCGGATGCAGTTCATTCTGCGCGGCCTGGGCGAAAAACTCATCCATTGTCACATTATGTTCCTCCAGATACATGCTGATTTCAGTCTGGAGTGTAGGGTCCATTTCCATGGACGGAGGCTGCAGCAGTTCCTGCGCTGCAAGGGTGATGAAGTCCGCCATTTTCATGTCGTGCTCTTGCAGATACGCGGTGATTTCGGCATGAAGTTCCCGGTCAACGTGAACGCTTATGCCTTTGGTGTTTGGATGGGGCATATTTGTCCTCCATTTCTCAAAATATTATGAAAGACGGCACTCCGAAAAGCGCCGTCTTGTCACCATAGTGATATGTAAATTAGAAAAAGTGCATGGTGAATCCCATATCCTCTTGCACTTCCCGCTGGCTGATTTGCTCCGGCTGGGCAAAGCGCTCCATGTACCGCTGGGTTTCCTCATCTGTCAGGGAGCGGAAGTCCTCGCCATCCTCTCCCATAATAAAGAACGGCCCTGCTATGATGGAATCACCAACACGCCGGTTTCCCTCCATGCCCATCAGCTTGGCTTCCTCGTTGCCTACCAGGATCGTGCCATCCCCCAAATAAACGGGCTCGATATGTCCCATTACAGCCCTTTGTAAGGACTTCAGGTCATCGCCAACCTCACTGACAAAGGGCGGACGGTTGGGTTCCACGTAGACGATTTTCAGCAGTCCATCCGGCTTATGGGACTTGTTTTCATCGAAGCCGATATCCTTAAAGCCGATTGTGTCGCAGAAATATGCGCCGTCCTCTGTGAGCACCACATCGGAGACGGAGAGGGAATGCCCGCGGTGCAGAGGGTGTCCCCTGGTGTTGAGCATGGTGAACACATCCTCCAGGTTTTTGCAGTCTACGTCTCCGCTGAACACCTCGTCGTAGCTGGCGGGGTCTATATCCTCGACCCGGTTAAGCCCCATGAACTTAGTTCTGTCAGGATCGCGCTCGGAATTGATTTGATAGATTTTGATATGCATGGTGTCCTCCTTTATGTCATTTCCTGCTCATTGGTCTGCTCTTGTTTTTCCGGCAGCTTTTCTCTGGCCCAGTCGGGCATATACTCGTCCTTCAGCACACCCAGGAAATCTTGACGCTCATAGTTAGTTTCTTCTCCATCTTTAAGAAACTGCCCATAGACCGCACGGCCGCGGGCAATGGGCGAACAGCCGAACTCGCCATCCGCTAGGAATAACTGGTAATCAGGCGTTTTATATGAATCCTTGAGTACGGTGGGGTTCAGCACCAGTACCTTACCCTGGAAGTCCTCGTCCGCGCCGGTGCAATGGCCCTTGTCGAACAGCCCCAGCGCCTGCCAGTCCCGGCGGACATCATTCACAAATAAGTTGAGAAGCCCCGGATGACTGTCCACCACAAACTGATACTGCGTGGTGTCCTGCGGGATATGGAAACCCTTGGCCCACTCCTTGTTGTAATGGAAAATGCGGCCATCCTGCTCTTTTTCGTGGATGGTATTGGCCAACACCCAGTTTACACGGTCGATGCCGTATTCGCCAAGGACGGCCTTTTCGCAGTTGTCTGTCAGCCGGGAGCCATCATAGTTTTCATTGATGGCGCGCTCGATGGCGCGGGCGCAGTCGCAGTTGGCTTGGTAGCTTTCTCGCCACAAACCGCGCTCATTATACTTGATCGCGTATTCCAGCGAGTATGGATATATGTACATTTTCTGACCTCCTGATTACATTGTCTGTTCCTGTTCCGGGGGAAGTCCATTGTGCTCAAACTGGTACCAAACTTCCACCGAAAAATCCATTCTTTCATCGTACCCATCTACCTGCTCGCACTCGGTCTGTACCCCTGCCTTATATTTAGCCGTGCCACAGTTTACAACCATCTGTTCCTCCGCCCACTGGTGGGTGAATTCGATGTCAGGGTACATTTCCGATAGCTTATGTATGACCGGGGCAGGCTCCTGCCAGGCCGTCCGAAAGGCCAGTTTATCACATTGACTGTAGTCTCTGCCTTCCTCATAACCGCCAGCGTCCCACTTGGTGTTCCAGTGTTTCCTGCACCAATCGTACCAGTTGGGAGCACCATACTTCTGAATGTTGTGGATGACTTGCGGGTCAGTTTTGCTCCTGCCGCACTCGATGTCCAGCTCCGGGGGCATAGGAATGATCTTGTTAAAGGAAATGCTGCCGGGGCCGAACTCATCGTTCTGGATCGCCGACAGCATCTCTTTGATTCTTTCTTTGTCACCATCGAAAGTGACAATATTTGCAACGTAATTTGGCATATTGTAACTCCCCCCTTTTTGTTGACTGTAATGGTGCATTGTGTTATTATGAGTAAGCAAGATTCTTTCAATCACCTCAACCGTTGGAGCAAGCGCATGAAATATTTTATAACCGAAGAAGAACGGAAAACGTCCGGCAGCACCTGCTATTTTGAATTTATGAAAGGCCGCTATCATGACAAATGCTGGCTCCCCGATTCCATAAGTATCAGCGATGAATTATGGGATGAAGTCGGTTTATCAAAACTCATTTCTGGCGTAATTGGATGCTTTGACTATTATGGGGTAACAGTCATTAATAAGCACCAATGGGGTGAAATTGTGAAGAACAGTAAAGGCTCTGACCCGATTATCGAAGATGTTATTGAAGAGCTGATCCCATGGTTAAAGGATTGTTTTAAGGAGTATGAAGTTTTTACAATCCTGGGGATTTAGTATCTGTATGGGCGGCGCTGACTGAGCGCTTACATCCCCCCAAACTGCTGGCCGGAATGCCCCAGGTACTCATCCATTTCCTCGCTGTCCTTGATAAAATAGCCGGTGCCGCTGTCCCAAAATGAAACGTAAAGGTTGCCCCGGTCGGTAGGAATCTCCTGCTGCTCATACCCTTCCCCTAGGCCGTCACTGTTCTGGCCGCGAATCCATTCCCGCAGCTCGTTTTCTTCTTCCTCTGTCATAGGCTCGGTCAGGCGGATATCGACTCTGCCGTATAGTTCATTGTCCAGGACTTCAAAGCCCCAATCAGCCAGGAGCAGCTTGTCCGCGCCAGCGTCAGTGTAGTACACGGACATATTGTTAATATCCCGGCGTGTATATTTGGCGAATGACTCCTGAATCGTATCTTCCATACCCAGCAGGAACCGCTTTCCGGCAGGCAGTTCTTCGCCATATTCGTCATCCCAAAGTTTGCCGGCAAGGGGGAAGTAATAGGTCTTGCTGACGGTCCCGGCATCGTAAGTCATCTGGTGAATATCGGCGCGCAGTTCCTTGGCGGTACGGTACTGGTCGTGAATGATATTCTGCTCCAAATCCTCTTTGATGAGATCGCTTGCCTGGGTAACGATGTGCGCCATGTCGTTGGCGTCCATCAAGGTGCAGCCATCCGGGAGCAAGCGTCTCAAGTGTTCGCCCATCTCGTTGTCTGGAATAAGCTCTCCCCGGATTCTCTCACCGTTGCCGTCCATAGAGATGTGCTCCGGCCACAACCGTGTGCCTGACGAGGCCACCGCCTCGCTCAGCCGCGAATAGTCCTGGGGCAGCGTGATGGTGACGCTTTCGCCGGTGTCTTTCGTGAGTTTAGCTTTGAACATCTACATTCCTCCTAATTCGATTTCATTACGTTTTTCATGGAGTATCTTCACCACATCGCAGCCTTCCTCCATGCAGACAAAACTGCCGGTCATGAACTCGCCCTCGCGCTCCTGTATGAAATATTCGCCCAGTTTGTGATAGTCCAGGAAGTCCCGAAGGTATTCTCCGGCCTCATAGCCATGCTCATGCTGGGTGACGTATTCACCCACACCGGCAGGCGTCTGTGCACCCTTTATGAAGATAAAGTCATTCAGGTGGTCTGCCAGCTTTTTTATGTCCTCACCGGTAACCACTTCCGCATAATCCGTAACACACAGCAGCTTGTGGAGGTCTATGTTTTCTCGGGCGAGAACCTCGGCCAGGTAATTGGCCTCATACAGACCCGCTATTTCTAAGTTGGTTTCCAGCCTGTCCCACCAGCATTCATCCGGGCAGTTGAAGATTTCCATCTCCATAGTGCAGTCGCTGAGACATGGCGCGTCCAAACGCTTTAGGGCTTTCTCGATGGAGATACTTTCCTCCGGTAGGTACAGGTATTCGGTCCTTTCCTTAAAGTGCATATGTACGATTGCGACCACGTCGCCCTTATAGAGATAGGGCGGGAATGTTGTGCCATCGTAGACCTGCTGAAAGGGCACTTCCTTATTCTCAAACAGCAGGCCGTATTCCGTAGGAATGCCCCTACCGGAAGAGAGCAGATCGCGGCCTACTTGGGCGAAGTCGATTGTTTCCAGCTCAGTTTTGGAAAGGCTGCCCCGAATATTCAGAAGGTGGTACTGGCCTATCCCGGCCAGGTCGGAAACATCCCGGATAACCGTGTAGTGGTTGATATTAAACGACAGGTTGATAAGCTGCTCAGGCTCAGGACATTTCTCAAGACTCACCGCTGCCATAAACTGGTCGTACTCGCTCTCATCAAAGCGATCGATGCTTTTCGCCAGGAAGTTCAGCTCATCGGCACTGACGATCAGACCGTTCAGTATATTTAGACCCGATGGCCAGATAACGCTGGAAATCGGAATTTCACTGCCGCCTATGTACTGCAGTTTGTCCTCCAGCACGCTGTCCTTCATGGGAAACTCCCACTCGATAGGGCTTTCATCGGTGTGGATCTGTACTCGGATCGTTCCCATCTTCCACCTCCATTTTATTCGATATTTTCTATCCTGGTTTTACCGTATTTAAATGTAATCACTATTTCATCCGCTTGTCCTCCTTGCATGCGGTACAACTGTGTTGGATGTCCTTGCGGCCAGCCGGAGGCTCCGTCCATCTACATCCCTCCAAACTCAATCCCCTCTGGCGCATCCCACATGATCTGCTCCAAATCGCAATTATCCTTCATGCAGATAAAGCAACTGCCCATAAATTTTCCATCGCGCTCATCCACAATATATTTGCCCAGCTTATTGAAGTCCACGAAGTCTTCTATATATTCTCCAATCTGATAGCCGGGCTCATGCTGCGTGATGTATTCTCCCACGTCCGCGCAGGTTTCCGCTCCGTCCATGATAATGAAATCATGAAAATGGTCCGCCAGTTTTCTGATCTCATCCGCCTCAAGTGTTTCCGCATAGTCCGCAATATACAATAAGCTATGGGCGTCCAGGTCTTTTCTGCTAAGAACCCCGGCAAGAGTATTGGCGTCTTCCAGACCCGCCTGATCAAAGACCTGCTGCAATATATCCAGCCAGATTTCGTCTTCATATGATAGGAGTTCAATCTCCATCGTACAGTCACTCCGGCATGGCGCCTCCAGCCTTTTCAAGGCTTTGTTGATAGAGATATCTTCCTCCGGCAGATACAGATATTCGGTCTTTTCCATATAGTGCATATGTACGACCGCGATTGCGTCCTCCCTATCCATGAGGGGGAAAACTGTGCCATCGTAGACCTGCTGAAAGGGTACTTCTTCATTCTCAAACAGCAGGCCGTATTCCGTAGGAATACCCCTGCCGGAGGAGAGCAGATCGCGCCCTACTTGAGTGAAGTCGATGGTTTCCAGCTCGGCCTTTGAAAGGGAGCCCTGGATGTTTAAGAGATGGCGCTTGCCGGTCCCGGTCCAATCGGAAACATCCCGGATAACCGTATAGCGGCTGACATTGAATGATAGGTTGATAAGCCGCTCCAGGTCTGGACTTTTCTCAAGACTCGCCGCTGCCATAAACTGGCTATACTCGCTGTCATTGAGGCGCTCCAGGCTCTTGGCGAGGAAGTTCAGCTCATCCATGCTGACAGCCAGTTCCCTTAACATGCCCAAGCCCTTGGGCCAGATGATGCCGGAGCTTGGTACCTTATTTCCGCTGCCAATGGACTTTAGTTTGTCTGCCAGCTCGCTGTCTTTCATAGGGAAATCCCAGGCAGCGCTGCCCTCATTGTCGCTGATTTGTATTTTTATACTCACCACTTTCACCTCCATTTTATTACATATTTTCCGTTCTCGTCTTACCATCCTTAAATGTGATTTCTATTTCCTCTGCCGACTTCACATGGATGGTCGAGACCAGCCTGCGGGTCAGGATGTCATCGTATTCCATACCGCTTTCGGCAAACTGCCCGAGCAGTTCGTCAATTTCAGCCATGCGGGAGTCCGTGATGGCCCGGTTCTTTTGCTGGCTCTCTATGCCTGCCAGCCGCTGATTTAACTGTTCCAGCTCGTTCACAATATTGGTGAGGAGCAGTTCATATTTTGTAATGTCGTTTTCTTCCATGCACCGGGCTACTAAGTCCTGTTTTTGCCGGGTCAGCTCCGTAATCCTAGCCCGGATATCTGCCTCGCCGCCGGGTATCTGGGGGGCCAGCGCCCGGTCCAGGTTTGCTTTGAGCAGTTCCATGTCAGCGCCCACATTTATGTACTGATTCATGATGCCGTTGACAATGGCGGTGTGGAGGGCTCCTTCTTCCAGCGTAGGGGACTCATTGCAAAACTGAGTACCGTAGTCCAGCCGTGTCCCGCACCGCCAGACAATTTTCTTCTTGCCCTTTTTTGCCCAGGTGGTTCGCCGGTAGGGGGAGCCGCATTTTCCACAGACCAGCAGCTCGCTGAGAGCGTATTTGCCCCGGTGCCTGCCCTCCAGCGGGTTCTTGGCTTTCTCCGTGGAAGCCCGCTTTGCCCTGCGCCGGGCGATTTCTTCCTGTACCTGCTGCCAGAGCTCCGGCTCGACGATGACCGGCAGGCAGTTGCTGACATAGTACTTGGCGCGTTCTCCGTTATTGACTTTGCTCCGTTCTGCGAACAGGCTGGGGCTAAATGTCTTTTGCAGGAGCGCGTCGCCCCGATATTTTTCATTTTGCAGAAGGGCCAGGATCACCGTTGTGCTCCAAGTATCGCGGCCAAATGCTGTCTTGATGTGCATCCTTTCCAGCTTTTTCTTGATATCTCCGGGCGTCATGCCATCCAGATAATCCTTGTAGATCATCCGCACAACCCCAGCCTGTTCCTCGTCAATGACAGGCTCTCCATCTCCGCCTTTTTTGAACCCGAACATAGCCGGACTTACGCTGACCTTGCCCTGGGCGTAGGCCATGGCGTTGCCCCGGATGATGTTCTCCCGGATGGACTCGGACTCTGACTGGGAGAAGGCGCTGAAGAAGGCCAGCATCAACTCCGAGGTCATCTGGCTGGTATCCAGATTCTCCTTTTCAAATATTACGGTAACGCCCCTTTCCCGCAGGTTCCGCACCGTGCGCATGATGTCCACTGTGTTCCGGCCAAATCGGGACACCGACTTTACCAGAATCAGGTCAATGCGCCCCTCCCGGCAGTGCCGGAGCATCCGCTTGAACTCGTCCCGCTTTTTCATAGACACGCCTGAGATGCCCTCGTCTGCGAAGATATCAGCCATTTTCCAGTTGGGATTGCTGGCGATTTTCTCGGTGTAATAGGTCTTCTGCACCTCAAAGCTGTTGAGCTGCTCGTCCTTGTCGGTGGAAACCCGGCAGTAAGCGGCCACCCGCAGTTTCTTCTTGGCAGGCTGGCCGGGGGCGGGGCCTTGGGTCTTGGCGGGTATCACGGTGACGTTTTTTGCGTGAGCGTTCATGTTCATTTTTTCCTTTCTGTTACGATATGTCTATTCTGCAATTCCAGCCCCAGCGAACCGTCTGGACGCAGCAGTATTCTCCTGACCGTGCGTTGGAACAGCTCTCTCTGAAAATCCAGGGATGGTTTGGACTTTGCGAAGTCAGCCATGAGCCTTGCCGTGATAGACTCCCGGCTGTCAATGGCCTGGTAATTCGCCGCCCCGATTTCAAATACCATCTTGATGAGCTCACCCTCGCTGGCCTGCCTACTGTCCAGCGCACGGTGAAACTCGTTTAAGAGACGCTTGCTTTCCAGGATGCGCACTTCCGGGGCAGGATCGTCCGGGGAGGCAGTGTCAGGCGTGTTAATCAGGGTGTTCATGATAGTGATAACCTGTGCCTTGAATCCATCATCCGACGGCCTCACCGACCAGCCGCAGTCCGGGCATTTCCAAGAGACCGGCTCGGCGGACCGGGAATCTGTTCGGCGGGTGACCTTTTTGCCGCATTTGGCGCAGACTGTAAGCTCTTTAAACAGCTTGGTGTCATCGTCTATGGTGAGCTTGTTGGTATTCGTCTGCTCCTTTTTGAGATTGGCCGCTACAAACTGTTCTCTTTGGATGAGGGCTGGGTATTCGTCTGAACCGATATACCTGCTGTTCTCCAAAATGCGCTTGATGCGGGCCTTGTCCCAACTCGTCTTTCCGGGGCTGTACTCCAACTGCCGGTGGGTCAGGTCCTCCGCTATCACCTTGAGGGAATCTCCGGCGCAGTAGCGGTGGAATATCTCCCCCACGATCTGGCTCTCGTCGGGGTGGGGGACCGGCTGTCCGGCCTCAAACTTGTATCCGTAGGGAATGTAGCGGTTACTCATGATGGGATTTCCTCCGTAAGCTCCAGACCGCAGTGCAGCCGGAAGGTCAGTTTATTGCCTGCCGTGGGGATGATTTTCTCTACTATCTCGTCAAATTGGTCAATGTCAAACTCTGTGGGCACACCCGGCCAACTGGAAAGAATGGCCTGCAATTCCTCCAGCTTTTCCATAGCTGAGTGGGATTGCAGGCCATGTAGTTTTTTGTTTCGCTCTGCTGACAGCTTTTTCCGCTGGGAGGTAAGGCTTTCGTTCTGGATACGGAACTCGTCCGGGCTGATGAAACCCTTGCTGCTGAGTTTTTGCAGAGTGAGGGATTTGTCATTAAGAGCGGCGATGGATTGGTTCAGCTCGAAGAGCTTGGTTTCGACAGTATTTTGACAATACTCTACTTCCATCAGCAGCCCACAAATCCCCGAAAGCAGTTGTTCATAGCAGAGAAATAGTTTTATGTTGAAATTTGCAATTGTCGTGCATATCGTTTCTTCTCTAAAGCGATAGGGCGAACAGGTGTCTGAGCCGTTCGCTCTATTGGGACAAATCCAATAAGATTTATCATTCGCTTGTAAGTGCCTAAAGAATCTGCCACAATCAGGGCATACTATTTTGTGCGTAAATATATGTCTCTTACGATTCGAATTACCGTTTTTGGATTTTAGCATAACCTGTGTGAGCTCAAAATCTCTTTTTGATATAATTGGAGGGTGTGAATTTGCAACATAGTATTGTGGGCATTCGCCTCTATTTTTCCGTTTATAGTGCTTTAGAGAATCAGCCGTATAATGTTTTTGCAGTAAAGCATCGCCAATGTACCTCTCGTTATCTAAAAGCTGACGAACCGTTGAATACAGCCACTTTCTTCCGTGATGTGCCGTGATTCTTTTTTCATTCAGCCTCATAGCTATCTTTCCTATACTCTCGCCAGAAAGATATAATTTGAAAATATTTCTAACAATTTCTGCTTCTTCTGGGACGATTTCAAGTTGACTGTTAGATAACTTGTATCCATATGGAGTACGTGTTCCGAAAAATGTGCCGTTCTCCATTCTTTTTTGATAGCTCCACTGTATGTTCCTAGATATTGACAGGCTCTCCTCCTGCGCCGCCATAGCGTACATGGTGAGCTGCATCTCTCCAAGCACCTGGGAGGTATCAAAGCCCTGCTCCTCAAAAACAACGACCACGCCCAAGTCCTTCAGCTCGCGCGTGGTCTCTAACAGCTCTGTTGTATTTCTGGCAAACCGGGACACGGATTTCACCAGCACCCGCTGGATCTTCCCCTCCCGGCAGTCTGCCAGCATCCGCTTGAACTCGTCCCGCTTGTCGATGCTGGTGCCTGTTATGCCCGCATCGGCATATAGGTCGTACAGCTCCCAGTCGGGGTTGTCGTTTATCAGCTTGGTGTAGTAAGCAATTTGAGAGTGATAGGAGTTGAGCTGGTCCGCTGAATCAGTGGATACCCTGCAGTAAGCCGCAACGGATTCCTTTTCGCTGGGCAGTACTATGGGGTCTATTCTCTGCACCTGCAGCATCTCTGTCACTCTCCTTTCGTCTGGTTACCAACACACTACCACACCCGGCCCCGAAAATCCATTCACGAATGTCACCGAATGTACTCCCGGTCAGGGTGCAGGATTTCGGCGTTGTACCTACTGGCCCGCGCGCGTTCTTCTTCGTTGATGGCTCCCTGTTCCACCAGGAAATCCAGGGCCTTTTGCAGAAGATAAAACTTGACGTTATTCTCTTGGTTCATAGCATCTGCCCTCCCATCTCTATATTATCGGCGGCTTGCTCCGCAAGCACATCCGGCAAGGTGCAAATATTCTCTCTTACAAGGCACAGTCCTTTCCCGCACTGTGAAAGCTCCTGGCCTATCTGGAGTATCCCGCGAATATCCCCACCGAATCGGGAAATACTGACCGCCGCCAGCACATCGAAGGTGTCCTGTTCTACGGCGTTGTGTACCAGCTCCAGCAGTTCATCTCTGCCGTTGCCAGTCACCAACGTTGTTCCCACAATCGTCAAATCATGCTCAGCGCAAAAGCGCTCCAGCTCCGTCTTTTGCAGTGCCAGATGGTCGCTTGCGTCTGCACTCCAGCCGTTTGCCACCCGGCAGTATAACCATGCTCTCATAACTTCACGTTCCTTTCTGTTTTTCTGCTCATGATACACAGGCGGGGATAGATACAGTTCGCCTATCCCCGTAGCGTCTATCATGAAAAATAGAAATCTGATTTTAGTTCTCTGGCCATATTTGCCCTGCGCCCCCGGCCCCGGGAATGTATCGGACGGATGCTGGCTAACACCCTCATGGTGATCTCAACCCCGCGCGGTTCTCGCCCGGCTGCCCCCATTGCGTGAGTCTGTGGCTGGACAGAAGTTCTCAGCCTCCTGCTGGTCCTCGCCGGGATGGGGCCCGCCTATCCCCTGGGCCAATCGGCCCGCTGGCTTGCAGTCAGAAGGTGATGTATCCGATACATTGCGTATTTTGTTGTCAAAGTCCGCAAGAGCTACAGAGGGCGTTTCCGGGGTGAATTATGGCCTTTTGGCATCCCCGGAAAATGTCCCTCTATATATTCCGTACATTTTCGGGGCTAAAATTGCCCCCCTCAAGAAAATTTCTCGCATATTTTTCTGAGGGCAACTTCTCCGCGCTCTATACTCCGGGATATTGTTGCTGGGTTACAGCCTTCTGAACGGGCAATTTCAGCCTTGCTCATACCCAAAAAGTAGTAGGCAATAAGGCGTGACCGCTGCTTTTCCGGCAAGGACTGCAAACCCTTATATAGAAGCTCTCTCATATTGCTCTGCTCCAGAATTTCCTCCGGGAGCGGTCCTTCTGCCGGGAACTCCCGAATCTCATTCATCAGTTCCAGCGAGTACATGGCCTTGTGGCGGTATGTACGGATGCGCAGAGCATCCTCGGCCCGGGCAAGCTCTTGCAGGAGGTCAGCCACCTCATCGGGAACTTGTACCATAACATCGTGAGTGTAGTTCGGGTAGTATTTCCGCAGATTAATTTCTTTCATTTTGCTCTCTCCAATCTGATTTTTGTTGTTGTGAACCAAAATCAGATTGAAAAGGCGGGGAGCGGCAGCGGGGTCGGACCGTAAAAAAGGGCATAAAAAGAGCCTGTATGCATTTCCTGGATTTATCCAGAAAGTGTATACAGGCTTCTTTATGATTCTGAAAGGCTAGGACACAAGAGGAAAGGCCCGGCCACTGCTGAAAAACGCAGTGGTCAGGAAGATGGCTTTAGCAAAACAGGATTGAATTGGCGAAAAGATAGGAAACCGAAAGTATCAATACCCATTTTGCTGATTATTGTCCCTCCCTTTCATGGTAACGCTTTTTGAGAAAAAGGCATGGAAACTGGAGCGCTGCCGAGAGAATTAGTCCAGAGCCAACCGAAACAGCCGCCCAGGTCTGATGAAAAGCCGTCAGCACAGCGCATATGGCAATGGTGATCATGGATAGAACGATGGTAATTTTCTTAAAGACCTTCTTTTCGTTCTGCGTCAGCCTCCGGCCCTCTGAATCTATGGGGCTGAACACAATAATTTGAGCAGCCGCAAGTAGTAGCACCGCACACCACCAGCCATATCCCGATGTATCAAGGACCAAGCGTATTCCTAACAGGAATGCGGTTAATACTAAGGTTGACACGATGCCGCAGAGCACAGAAGACTGGAAGTGGAACCCTCCGCAAAACTTGCGGATCAAGATAAAGGGGATAATCAGCAGAATCCCCTCTACAACCATGTGGAGGAACATGCTGATAATCAGCACCAGACCCAAAGGACACAGAGTGAAAAGAAAACTGTAGATGCCGTACTCGTAGAGTTCCACGTCACTAGCAGAAATGGCTCCTGCCTGCAGGAGCCATTTTGCAGTGACGGCGGCTAACCGCTTGATCACTTGAGCTTGCTGAACCGGCGCAGGGTCTCGGGGGCTTTGGGCTGGAATACAACGCAAGAAGAGGCTGAATTGGCGCCCACAAACAGTACTGCAGATAAGAAAAAAGCGGTAAGCCCAGCAAGACGGGAAACGGCAGCTTTAATAGTTGTCATTGAGATGACCTCCTTGTTATATGATAAATTTATTATAATACATCTCAGCAAAAAAAGATAGGGCCTTTGCATGAACGGTTAATAATCAATTAAAAATGGTATTTTTTGGAGAAAAAAGCCAAAATACACTTGTTTGAATGTGAAAGTTCGTTATAAAACAAGAAAAAGCAAAAAGCACACATTGCAGTGTGTAGTTAAATTATAATTTGTCGTTTTCTCATTCCAACCATGCTAAAATATGTGTATGCCTTTAGGAAAGGAGAAACTAATGGAATTCAATCGAGCTGAGGTGGGTCGCAGGATAGCAAAGCGGCGTAAGGAATTGGGCGTAAAACAAAATGTGCTTGCAGAGAAACTGGGGTATCATAAAAATCATCTCTCCGGAATTGAACACGGTCGGATTGCTCCGAGCATGGATTTGTTTGTAGGAATATGCAAGGAACTAAATGTGTCTCCGAACTACCTACTAGAGGGTGCCATGCACCCAGAAAATGTTCCTCTTGACATTGTGGCTGACATAAACAGATGCAGGGATGAGGATAAGGAGGTCATCGCAGAAATCGTTAAAATCTACGTTGACAAAGCTGAAAAAACGTGACATCCATGCACAAATAAGGTATAATATATCTTGAGGAGGGATGTCTCCAATGAGGATAGTGTTCTGTGATGACGATGTAACCGTTATGGATAAGCTGGAGAAGTATCTTCGGGCATATTTCAGTGAGAATAAATTGAAACAGCCTGAGTACGAAGCTTACATCAATGGAGAGGAATTACTGAATTCAGACAAGAGAATTGATATAGCTTTTCTTGATGTGGAGATGCCAGGTATAGACGGTATCACAGTTGGAGCTAGGTTAAAGGCCCGGTTTCCCTATGTGAAAATCATAATACTTACGTCATTTTCGGACTACTTGGACGAAGCTATGAAATTTCATGTGTTTCGCTACTTATCAAAGCCGCTTGAGAAAAGTCGCTTATATAGAAACATGAAAGAGGCATTGTATCAAATCAGTGTTGATACAAAACCTGTGTTGATTGAAACCGCCGATGAGTCCGTCACAAGATTTGCCGATGAAGTGATTATGGTAGAGGCAAACAAGCACAAGGTGAAAGTTTTTACTGTGGATAAGGTATACGATTCCGTTCAACCGATGAAACATTGGGAAACTCTTTTGGAAATAGGAAGTTTCTACCATACCCATCGCAGCTACATTGTAAATATGAAGTTTGTTCGCTCCTTCGATGCAACTACACTCAAGATGGGTTCACCAAGCGGTGAGAACCATCGGGCGTATATGGCCCGCAGAAAGTATCCAGGATTCAAGAGTGCATATGTGCGGTTTCTGGAGGCGATGAAATAATGCAAACAATCACCTTTATCTGTGTCTACTTAGTAGAGGGGATAACTGCTTGGCAGTATTTTTCCTCCCTGTTTATTCCGAAAAAGAAGCCCATCATACGAATTTCGCTATTTATACTTGGGTATGCACTCGGTTGTCTGCTATTCAATTTATCTATAATTTGGATTAATACAATTTTCTTTACCCTGCTCAATTTATTACTGCTTAAGTCTTTCTATATTTGTTCCTGGAAAAGCTGCATTTATCATACTGTGTTGCTGACTTGCCTTACTTTAGGCACAGAAATTCTCGTGGAGTTTCTCCTTGGAATGCTTTTCGGAGGGGCTGAGAAATATCAGGACAGCCTTCCAATTCTAGTTTTTCTCTGTGTTTTTAGTAAACTACTCTATTACACACTGACAAAACTGTGCATCCGCCTTTCACCCAAATCATTGACAAATATACACGATGCAGGCCCCATCGCGCTTTTGCTAGGCAGTTTCTCGTTTTCAACGATTTTCATTCTGCTCATTATGGCGTACTCAGCGCTGTATTGTAATTTGCCGCCCTTTATTGAAACCTTGATGATGGTAGGAGCGCTGATCCTTCTTCTTTCTGCCTTGGCAATATTTGCAGGATATCAGTATAGTCAGAAGCTTAATAAGGAGAATCTAGAACTCCAGTTGATAAAGCAGAAGGATCAGGTGGAAGGAGAATATTTCAGTGCTCTTGAGGATCAATATGAACGTCAGCAGGTCCTGCTCCACGATTTACGGCGGCATCTTACTGCCATCAAAGAATTTGCGCTGGAGAATGAAGACCAACAGGTGGTGCACTATGTCTCCAATTTACAAAACCTCCCAGCGCTTCAGCGAAAGCTGAAATATTGTGAGAACCTAATGCTAAATGTGGTTCTAGCCCGTTATAAGGAACTAAGCGATGAGAAAGGCATCCAGTTTTCCGCAGATGTCCGAGATGTAGATATGGATTTTTTGGCGCAAAACGACATAACCGCTCTGTTCGGGAATTTGCTGGAGAACGCTGTGGAGTCTGCTGAAAATTCAGAAAAGCCCTATATTGAGCTTATAATTGGCTCCAACGGAGATACACATTCTGATGCTAAGCTCTTTGTTTCCCTGACAAACTCCTGCGACAATGAGCCACTTAAAGACAGTGCCGGTAATTTTCTGACACACAAACTAAACAAGGAGTGGCATGGAATGGGGCAGAAAAGTATTAAGAGAGCCGTGAAGAAATATGGCGGTACTTTAGAACACCAATATTGCAAGGAAACTCATCTGTTCCACACGTCCATTTTATTTTGAGAAAGTACACTGTGATATGAACACCCCCTTTTTGACCATGCTTGTCAAAAAGGGGTGCTTTTTTGCAGAAAACCCACTGCTTTCTAGGGCTCCCGGCGCTTTAACACACTAAAAATAAATCGATACAAGAATACTTATATACCAAAATATGCCGTTTTTTAACCGTTCGTGCAGAGCTACTTGAAAAGGAAAACCGCTTGTGCTAAACTATGGGCAGTTGAACGAAACCCGAACCGCAGACCGGTTTTCATTCAATCAGCGCTGGCCAGCGTGATTTTCTAAAGGAGTTTGAGTCGCGTCTCTGCGGGAGCGTTTCGACTCCTGTCCGCCCCGGCACTTGTGCGTGGGATATAAACATAAGGCAAGTCTTTTGCTTGCGTGATATCAGAAGAAAGGAAGTCATCAATATGACAAAAAGATTTGTTTCTCTGCTCATGGCTTTGATGCTGATTATTGGCATCTTTGCAGTACCGGCTTTGGCGGCCCAAGGCGATGACGGCATCGAGCCCCATACAAGAGTTTGGTGTGCGAACTGCGGAGCCCTTGATGGAAATCAACAGTATCGGTGGGATAGGGTTGACTGGAGCGACCGTACCGTGGCCTGTACAATGGGCGCGGGCGGATGCGGCGGCGATTATACCGCAAGGAAGTATACGGGACTTCGGTGTTCAAGCTGCCTCTATGTGTATAATAGTAAGCACGTTGATACTGGCAAATTTTGCCCTGGCTTTGGCGGCTATTACTATTAAAATATAGCCCGATATATAAAGGGCGCATGGCCATTCTAGTCTTTCTATAAAAAACTGCATATACACATAATTAAAACAAAAATGGAAAGCATTGGGCAGAATCCGATTAGGCACACGATTGATTCTGCCTATATGCTATTTTGGGAGGTTTAACGATGAAAACAAGGATTACAAAAAGAATAATCCATGCTCTTTTGTTGATTAATGCTCTTTCCGTTTTTACATTCTTCTATGGATGTGAAAGTATGGAAAATAAAAGTGAGGAGAAAATTGATTCAACGTCTTCTGAAGGTTCTCCTATGGAAGTCCTCGAAATCTGCATTGACTCTCAGATCGATCCTTCTGTAATGGAATCGAGTTTTCTCGAATCAATGGAGTTGGTTCCCGGTTATCAAGAAGACTTTACCGTAAGCGTTTCCAGCCTTCCGGGGGATGTAGTTTTGTCAGAACAGGATTTGAACAATAGGGAAAACGCGCTTGTACGAATTAAAACGGAAATAATGGCCGGCGGCGGGCCGGATTTATTTATATGCGTTTGCCCCAGGCCGAGCTATGGCACAGAGCGGACAAATCGTAAAGGACTATTTCCCTATCCCGAATCAGCTATGGAGTCAAATCTCTTCCTTGATTTAAGCGCAGTTATTTCACAATCGAAATTGATTGAATGGGATAACCTGGTTCCACAAATAATGGATGTCGGAAAGTACAAAGAGAATCAATTTATACTACCCTTGACCTATACATTTGGAATAACTGGCTTCGAGCGTAATTTGCACAAAATGGCAAGCGTTTCTCCGATGACACGATTTGACCAGCTCAACAGTAAGAATGGTAGCATCCGGCAGGCTGGCCATACAAATGAAATTTTTTCCGTATTTGGTAGAATCGCGGACTATGAAAATGACATCTTAACTTTCACAGAAAACGACTTATTGACCTGCATAAAGGATTATTGGAAACCGTTGGATTTATCAGAGGATGAATTTCCTGATACTCCCGCAGGACTCATGGTTGGGTTGCCAAATATGCTAAATGACAAAGGAAAGATGAGGTTTGGGCAAAATTCCCCTGAATATATTTTTATCCCACAGTACAACACAATCAGTGGTGTTACCGCATATATAACGTCATTTATAGCAGTTAATCGGAATACGCAGTACCCGAAAGAGGCACTCGCCATCATTGAAATCCTCATGAGTAAGGAAGGGCAGCAGAACGCCCCATTGTATGGTGACTTGTACGGGATGCCCACCCACATGGAAGTTGGTAGCGAGGACTCACCTGCCTATAGCTCTTACGGTCCATGGTATATGAACGATGCAAATTTCAATGAGTTTTGCAAGTTGCGTGGCCAAATAAACGCGGTTAACTTCTTCACTCCATTGGAGGCGGAAATCGACAAAATGCTGTGGACCTGTTATGAAACCGAACTGACAGATGTCGAAATAGAAGAGCTTGTATCAGACTCTTACCGTGTTATGACTATGATGATTGGGGAAAGCTGACATGATATTCCGTTTTAAACTTTCTCTACAAGGCTACCTCCTAATCACCCCCCTCCTCCTCGGCTGCCTCCTATTCTACGCCATCCCCTTCGTGCTGGTGGTGCAATACTCTCTCAGCACCGGCAGCGGCGGGGCCAGCAATTTCATCGGCTTCATCAACTACCAGGATGTGAGTGCCAACGGCATGTTCACCCTGGCCTTTGGCAACACCATGCGCTTTCTTGCGGCGGCCCTGCCCCTCATCATGGTGCTGGCCTACGCCATCGCCCTGCTCATGCAGAAACACGCCAACAAGCATAAACTGCTCAAATCCGTGTTCCTGTTCCCCTACATCATGCCGGTGGTGGGCGCGGTCATTCTGGTGGAACTGCTCTTTGCCGACAGTGGCCTAATTCCCAGCATTGCCAATGCCCTGGGCCTGCCCCTGGTAGACTGGTTGGGCGGACCCGCGGCGTTTGGCGTGGTACTGCTGCTCTATCTCTGGAAGAACACCGGTTACAGCGTGATTCTGCTGCTGGCCGGGCTTGTTACCATCCCGGAGGAGCAATACTCTGCCGCCGATCTGGACGGAGCCTCCGACTGGCAGAAGTTCTTCTACATCACCACGCCGCAGATGTGGTACTCGGTGTTCTTCGCCATCATCTTCTCGCTGATCAACGCCTTCAAGTGTTTCCGGGAGATTTTCCTCATCGGCGGCACCCATCCCAACGAAAACATCTACATGCTCCAGCACTTCCTCAACAACAGCTTTGAGAATCTGAATTACGCTAAGCTGTCCGTGGCCTCGGTGCTGCTCTTGGTTGTGGTTCTGGTAGTATTTGCCGTGTTCTACGGGTTCGTTCGCAGGAAGGAGGCGTTCCGGGCATGAAGAAAACTTACAAAATCAGCGAGGCAATTGCGCTTTTATTGGCAGCTATTTCTGTTTTACCCTTCTGTTATGTGTTGGCGCTCAGCTTTCTGCCTGCTGGCGGCGGCATCACATTTGACTATTATTACGATGTGTTCCTGGGTTCGCCCCAATACCTGCTGCGGTTCTGGAAAAGCATGGGCATCTGCCTGTGCATCGTGGCGGGACAGCTTGTGGTATCCGTACTGGCGGGGTACGGGTTTGCCAAGTGTGAGTTCAAGGGACGGGACACCATCCTTTTCGTGCTCATGATTCTCATGGTCCTGCCCCTGCAGGTTACCTTGGCCCCCAACTACATTATGCTTGACAAATTGGGCCTGCTGGATACCTACTCAGCCCTAATTCTTCCGTCCATCTTCATGCCCCTGGGCACGTTCATCCTGACCCAGAGTTTCAAGTCCGTCAGCGACGACATCATTGACGCCGCCAAGTTGGACGGCTGCGGTCTGTTCCGTCTGCTGACAAAAGTCATCCTGCCCATGAACACCAGTGGGCTGGTCTGCGTCACGCTGCTGTCGTTCTTAGACGGATGGAATATGGTAGAACAGCCCATCGCCTATATCAAGGACTTTCTTCGCTACCCCCTCTCGGTGGCACTGGCATATGTGCCGCCCGCTGACCCGACGTTGCAATTGGTCTGCTGTATTCTGGTGGTGCTGCCGCCCCTGTTCCTGTTTACCTATTTTAACCGGGAACTGGTGGAGGGCATCGTCCTGGCGGAGGTGAAATGATGAGGAAGATAGACAAAAACGACCCGTATGAGAAGTATTTGTTTAGTGACCGGCCGCCCTGGAAACCCACCACACTAAAGCAGAAAGCCTTGTGGGTATCCGCCCTGGTCTTTTGGCTGATTGCCGCCTGCACCCTTTTCGCTGTTAAAAATCAGGAGCTGATGACCCCGCAGGTTACCACTGTGAGTGCCGAAAACAGCTACAACTCAGGTTCCCCGGCAAAGCTGCCTCTTGACTGCCTGCAGTTGGACAGCGAAGGTGGGATGCACCTTTACGAGATTTATGAGGGTACCGGCTGGGAGGCTGGGGTGCGGGTCCGGGAGGTACAGGGGTTCTCCTTGGACGAAGACAATGTACTCCTGGACAATGGCGGCTGGGGGGAGTATGTCCAGTATGCCTCAAAGACTCTGACCGATGGCGAGCTGGTGGAGGTGATTCGGGGCGGGGAAAAAGCCGCTGACCACTGGCTTGCCGTGTTCCCGGAGGACGCGCCGGAGCCAGATCATCTCCCTAGTGGCGTGGAGATCGTGGCCCAGGACGGCAACGCCCTACTGCTGTCCGTGGAATCTGACCAGCAGCCCTTCATGGAGGGCCGGGCCAAGAGCCTTGTGCCGGAGCTTTCCGGGGCCAGGATCTATAGCTTGTCTGCCATGGAGCAGTTCCAGGGCAATTTCATCTGCATGGGCCTGCTGCTCATGATATTTGTCATCCTGTTCTGGATGTGGGGCTACGCCTGGTATGAGAATCAGCTTGACAAAAGGTATCCCCGGATGTGGCCCATGAGCGTTGGCATCAGCGTGGTGCTTTTGGGCGGCATAGCGGTGATCCTGCACTTTGTGAACCTGCCCTCCTCCCTGTTGCCGCCGGAGCAGATCACGGACCTGTGGTATTACGGCCACGATTTTGGCCAGGCTTTCCCAGCCCTGGAGCGCTTTGGGGAGCAGTTTGAGAGAGGGAACCGGCTGGTTATAATGCAGACGGTCGCACTCTTTTGCAGTCTTGGGTTTATGGCCGTGGGCGCGGGGATCGGCTACCTGATTGCGCGGGTGGAAGAGTTTTATATGGAGGAGATCTGCGTTAAGAGGATGCGCCGGGGGGAATGGCGGTAACTGACGGAGGATGAAAAAGGGGAGGACGCCGCAATTTTTAGCGGCGCCCTTTTTTACAGCCCATACTTTTTCTTAACATACTGGAGAAAATGCTCGATCTCATATTTCGCCTCATCGGGGAGTTTTCTTGCCGTTACCCACTTCGGGATGACAACGTGAGCCGTTCCTTCCTCCTGCCTGTGAAACGTCGCCTTTTCCCGCTCAAAGTCCAGCTTGAACAGCTTATAACCCTCCGTCACCCAAGCCTCCGCCATGGCGTTCTGGTCGGGCCGGGTGTACCAGCGGGAGGTGTGCTTTCTTGCCGATGGGGATAGATCGCGGCCCAGGATCGTTTCAATCTCCTTAAATTTGAGGGTGATAGAGGCGTCGTTCTGTTTTGCAAACCATTTTTTCAAAGGCATGAACGGCCAGTTCGACCGTAGCGGACCAGGGGCTTTCTCTCTGGCATCCGGGCCGAGGGCAGTGGTCATCTCCTGCGCTCCATCCACCAGTTCCCTGTGAGTGTAAACGCTGACGTCTCCCAGCACTTCATGAACCGTCAGCTCGTTAGGTCTGCACAGCTCATGCACATAGGCAAAATTGGAGGGCAGCGCGGGGCCTGTCGGGTCGATCAGCATCACTTCTCTGGGGTGGTCCGGCAGAATCGGCCTGCCGCAGTAGTAGCAGCGGCCTTGCTGGCGTTTCCATACTTCTTGATATTTTCCGGTTGCCCCAACGATATTTTTTCGCTCATGGCGGCTCTGAAAGTATTCTATATCAATGTAGGGATTTTTGTTCAGCAGAATTTTCTCGTAACACTCCACCAGCAAAGTTTCAGAAATCTTTCGGACACGCACACTCCTGTTGTGGGGCAGACTGTATACCGATTTTCCCTTTGAATCTGTGTACCAATACTTTGCCCGTAGTTTCGGCGGGTTCATCCGAGGGTGCCGGGCCAAAGCCGCTTTCCACAGGCAGCTCTCCACCAGTTCATCAATCTCCCGGAACGCGGCCCTAGCGTTAGAGTAGTGGTGATAGGAGGCCCAGCCGGAGAGCTTGCGGTTGATAGAGTCTATCAGGTTCTTCTGAGAGCGATTGTGGGTGAGTATCAGCTCCTGCAAACCGGCCTTGATCCGGGCTACCGCCGATTGTGAGGGTGTGAGGTGTATATGACCGTTTTCCTTGACGTAATGTCGGGAGATGAAATCAAAGCCCTGATAAACGGAAACCACCTTTGTTTTTTCTTCTGAGACCTGCAGACCCCGCTCCGCCAGAAAACTCCGGGTGATTCCTACCATCTTCTCAGCGTCCTCTCTGCTCTTTGCTGACAGGAAAATGTCGTCCGCAAACCTGACAAGATTTCCGTTCGCGTAATCAGAAACAGGCATACCATTATATAAGTGCTTGTATATGTACCCTTGCAGCCCGTCCAGTACATGATTTGCCATCATGGGCGAAAGGTTGGCTCCCAGCGATATGCCGGATTCTTCTTCCGGAAACAACTCCCCGGCAAACACATGACCGGCGCGAAGAAATTCTCCCAACACTTTCTTATCCATAGGAATATGCTCCATAAGCCAAGTACGCTGTATGTTTGAATAATATGCCTTTACATCTATGACAGCAACCCACTTGGGCGGATTTAGCCCCTGCAGGACTTCCAGAATGTAAGCGTGAGCGTCCAGTGCTGAACGCCCCACTCGGAACGCAAAGGACTTCTTTTCTCCCCAAGCCTCCAACACCGGGGCCAGGGAAAAGCCGTAAAGTATCTGCATGGCCCGGTCAAAGTAGGTGGGAAGGCCATAGGTGCGCTCCCTGCCGGTTGGCTTGGACTTTACCTTAATATCCCGCAAGGGCTGGGCGTGGTAGTTCTTGGAGGTCAGCATGAGCGCGGCCCGCATTTTCTCTCCAGGCGTTTTCCACTTGATACCATCTACCCCCGGCCCGGAATCGCCGCTGCACACCTTTCGTACTGCAAGCTGCTTGATTTCTGTCCGGCGGACTAACTGCATTTGCAGTGCCTTTATCTTCTCGCCGTCCCGCTGCTGTGCCGCCAATGCTATCACCTTTTGCAGGCTCGCCAGTATCTGCTCTGCGGCTGTCCAGTCCGTTTCCTCCCACAGCTCCCCCAGGAACGCATCGGGGAAGTCAATGGAGGGCCGCATGGCGCGCAGCTTGGAGCAATCGAACTTTTCCCCGGCCACATAGTTCAAGTGGATTTTCAGCTCAATGGGGCAGTGGTCAGAGCCGAAAATCTCCGTGTGATGTTCCACCCCGTGGATTCGTTTCGCCAGATTCCGGTCAACAAGAAAGTAATCCAGCCGCCAGCCATCATTCTTTGAACGCTTGTCAAAACGCTGGCTCCACCAGGTATAGGCCCCTTCCTGGTCAGGGTGCAGGAGCCGGAAAGCGTCCACGAATCCGCTGTCTAACAGGGTTTCCAGATTGTCCCTCTCCACTGAAATATATCCCTTTTCCTGGTCCTGGATGCGGGTGTTTTCCGGGAACACGTCTATGGCGCTGCGGGTGACATTGAAGTCCCCGCATATGATGACCGGCTTGTATTCTTTCAGTTTCTGTACGAAAACAAACAACGCCTCGTCCCACCGGCCGCGGTAGGCCCGACGTTCCGGGCTGTCCTGCGCGTTGGGGACATAGGCGTTGATAATATAAAATGCCTGGTATTCAAGTGTGATGATGCGGCCCTCCCGGTCCAGGCTCTCTTGGCCCAGGCCCATCCGCACATCCAGAGGTTCTTCCTTTGCCATCGTCAATACTCCGGCGTAGCCCTCCCGCTTCCCGGTTTCCCAATAGTGGCGGTATCCCGGCAGCACTTTAGGGCGGCGGTTGGTCCGAACCTCTTGCAGGCACAGGATGTCCGGCTGCAATGCCTCTATCGGTTCAAACCCATTTTTGTCTATGCAGGCCATAAGGCCGTTGACGTTCCAGCTTATGATTATCACAAGTCCTCACTTCCTCGTTGGATATAAGGTGATGATCCTCCCCTTTGCCGGTATAGCACAATCCTTACTTTTATGGTTGTCCTTTCTTTGCGCATATTCCAATATAATTTCATCCAATTTGGCAAGCTGCTCCTCCCTTTCGTACTTATTCATCCCGCGCAGACTTCCGCCAAAGCACTTGTCCATAGCCGCCGGATCGGAATACTCTCTCCAAATTTTGACCCATTCATCTGCTGAATCTGTTGTGCCTATATACAGCGGTTCCCCACCCCAGCTATCGTAAGCCAATAGCTGGCCTTTGGATTCCATAAGACGCAGGGTTAGCCTGCCTAAAGCTGGGAAATGCAGAATTTTCTTTTCAATCAAGTCACCCAAGGTGAATGGAGTTTGCTCCCTCCAATAGTCCTTTAGTATTTTCCGCTGGGTGAATGTAAGGAAATGTTTCATGCAGTATCCACCTTTCTTAGGCCATGTTGATAATGGCAAGTCCATGAGTTCGCGCATAGTTGACTGTGTATGCTGTCCCGCCCGTGTTCTGCATCTGATAGCAGACACAGACACTGCTGCCATCTACCAAATGCCGGTTGCGTTTGTACATACACCCTGACGTGTACTCCTGGCTGACATATTTTACCTTGTTTGCCCTGCGCTTGATTTCTTCATATCGTGCCACATCTTCAGCTTTCCAGCCCTTTGTCTGATTCAAACATGGCAAAACTAAAATCAACCGCATATTTTGCAAGCTGCCATCCCGCAGGCGTAGGACTGTTTCGGCTGCGAGGGCATCAAATCCCAAAGCACCCCCAGCGCGATAGTTAATAATACCATTATTATACAGCTTTATTATAGTCTGTTCCAGCTTTTCTTCTATCAAGGCGTAATCTTTTTCTGGTATGTGTCTGTGGCCGGTAAAACAACAGATTTTTTCACGCATGGTTAGCTCCTTCTGTGTATTCTATTTTGAATATCGCAATTAGAATATATCCATAATATACCAAATGGGATATAATCTTGTCAAGAAGGAGGAGGGTGCCATGCCTAAATTTGTTCCGAGAAAACCGGAGAAGGAAGTAATTTCCATGCGCATTGCCGTTGACACCCTCCGGGAAGTCGATGAAAGGGCCTCTGAATATGGACTGAGCCGAAACGAGCTGATGAATCAAATGATTGATTTTGCCCTTGCGAATATGGATGATGTTTCCACAGAGTAGCGTATAGGCAGAAAGCGCCGGTTTCCCCGGCGCTTTCTTGCATTTCAATCTATGAACTGCTCTGGATTAAAGAACAAAGAAGGTTCCACGCCGAAGACTTCAGCTATCTTCTTTACTTTACCCAAATCCGGGCAGACTTTGCCCGTCTCATAGTACACATAGCTAGTGCGGGATATGCCCAGTTTTTTGGCTGTTTCCGATTGGCTTAGGCCAGCATTCTTGCGCTGCATGCGCAGCATTAGACCCAAATTCGTTTGAAATTCTGATTGATAATGCTCCATTTTTTACGCCTCCATTCTTATGTTTTTTAGGGCCTCTTGAATCTCCGGCAGCGCCTTTATGTCCTTCACACTGTCCCTAGGGCACCAGGCATAGAATACTACTGAGATACCCTCCGAGACAATAAGCCGGCACTCGTAATAGTCGCTTTCACTGTCATGATAAAAAACCTCATGTCCCCTCATCCCATTGTGCAAAATTTGTGCTATGGGCGAGTAGGGGACAAAGGTTGAACTCTCGTCTGTAAAAAGAGTCTCCAGGTCCGCCCGTGGGTCATCTTCATCGTCTACGAAAATTTCAAACCATAGATTATATTTTTCCAGCCAGGCCGTAAGCCCATATTCAAAGGATGCGGCTGCCTCGGTTTCCAGGCATGCTCCTTCCGGCAGCCGGAACGATACGCCGCCAGCATGAAAGCTGCCATTTTTGTATTTAAGCATGAAATCCCCCTTTTTTCTATAACGCAAATTACATTTGCTATTTAAGTCCATTTGGACTACCGAACAGCTTGCGGATTGCTCACACGCTGGACGAGTAATGCCGCCTTTGCCTAATCATCACCGGTTTAGATAATCGGCCATAGCATAGATAAATTCCACCGGCATAGGCTTTTCTACAACCTCATGTTTTACAATGCGGCTGTAGACCGGCGGGTTCTCAGTAAACCCCCAAATATTACTGACCATACGTTTCAATTCACGGTCTACCACTGCCGGATCTGCTTTTTCGTTAGCTGAAACCCGTTCACATATTTCAAGCGTAGTCAAGCGTTCCGGCAAATCAATCACAGCCTCGCGGATGGCGCTCACCAGGAATGGATAACCCTTGTAGGTTTTCTTGATGTTGAATTGTTTCAGCGCATCCTCTACGTTGCTTGAAATCTTGTCGTGAGTCTTGGCAAGGAAGTTTGTTTTCAGCCTATGGGCTGCTATCATCTGCTTTTCTTCTTCACTCAAATCACCCAGCTTTTGGGGGTCCACAGTAGGCATGTGGCGGACTCGCTGCCGGGCCGTTTCGAGGTTCGCATACTCATCCGGGTGAAGAAAGGACTCCGGCGGGATTTGGAAGATCGCGCCCAGTTTCAGCAAGGTCATTATGTCAGGGCAGATTTTCCCGGTTTCGTAGTTGGTGTAGGTGGCCCGGTTCACACAAAGCATGGCCGCTATATCGCCTTGGGTAAAACCGCAGAACATGCGAACCGAGCGCAGCATCCTTTGCAGGTTGTGCTTATACGCCGTTTCCTGTGTTAGGTTTATCTCAGCTAACGTCAAGTTTATTCACCTCTCTTTGTATAAATTAAGGCGGAAGCGGTCCCCTCTTAACTTGGCCACACTTCCGCCTTTATGTTTACTTTCCGCCGTATAGGAGCAATCATACCTGCGTTCCGATGGTGATCCAGTAGGGGTCAACCCAATAGCCACGGGTTTCGTTCCACCGGCGTTTCTGCAGTTTGCCCTGATAGGCCCGGTACTTGGTGACGATTACATCCGCATGGGGCTGAATGTCAGTGCCAGCGGCCTGCGCTGCGAACTGCTCTATGGCTGCAGCCTGTGCGGTAGCTGTCATTGCGGAAACGGCAATCATCACCGAGAACAGGATTGACAGGAGCTTTCCGGCTTTTTTCACGATAATGCACCTCCTTCTTTATATATGGCAGAAGTTTCCTCCTGCTGTATTGCTGCTATCTCGGATGCGGAAACAATAAAGTTTCCGCTCTCCGTGCGAAAAATATAGCTGCCGTCCTCTTGCTGTTCTATGACGCCCTCATGGATAGCGTATTGCCGATAATCAGCGCTCTCCGGCTGATAGGCGGGCTGCAAAAGAATCAGGTAACTCATTAGCAGGGCCAGCGCAACAATGGCTGTCACAAGATGGCGCGCTGTTCCAGCTCCGGCATCTCTGTATAGGATAAGGTAAAATCGGCTTTTCAGGGACGCCGACGCGAACTGGCGGGTCGGGCTGGGATACCGGCTGGCAAATTCCAGCAGAGTCCGGCAATAATATCGTTTGGCGCTGGGGCTGGCCGATTGCAGGGCCTCTGTGTCGCAACGATGGTCACACAGCCTGACAGCTACCGCACGGCAAATCAGAACACTGGGGTTCCACCAGAACAGGACGCAAATCAGGCAGAGGGCAAAATCCAGCAGGCCGTCGTGGTGCCTGACATGGGCATATTCATGCCGGAGAATATAATCAAGCTGCTTATGGGTGTAGCTGGTATCAGGCAGCAAGATGGTTTCGCGCCAAAATCCAATGACACAAGGCGTGAAAACCCTTGGGGTGAAAGCCACCCGCAAGCCAGATATGCCGTGCTTCCGGCAAAACCGCTGTATTCGGTCATCGTCCGTAACGGGCAGATTTCTCGCCGCCCAAAGTCGAACGGTGTATTTGGGGAGCCATAGGACAAGTCCCAATACTGTCCCCGTAAACCAGATTTCAAAAAACCAGGTCTCTGGTGTGGGCGAACCTGCCGCCCGGTCGATGAGCTTATGCAGGCGGTTCAATGTGGCTGCGCCGACTTCCTTGGTGACCTGCAGCTCTACCGGCAGGCAGCACCGGGCCAGCGCTGCGGCAGTGAGCACCACCAGCGGGGTCACCCCAAACCGGCAGAGGAACCATCTGCTCCGGCTCAGAGCGGACAGGCCCAGGGCCATCAGCCCGCCCCACAGAATACTGTTGAATATGGAATGGATGGTCACGGTCATTTTTTCTTGGAATCCTCGATTAGCTGTTCTAAGTCTTCTTTCTGTTTCTGGCTGATACTTTGGGTGAAACACAATGAGGAGGATAAACGATAGGAACTAGTGCTGGGGTTTGTTCCCCCCTCTTGTTTACCAGCGGAAAAATAATACGTTAACCATTTGGTGTAGCGTTCCAGACAGTCAAGTTTGAGGTTCCTTTTCTGCCATATTTCAAGATAGCGGACATAAAGGGAATACAGCGGGGTCCCTTTGAGTTTATACGCGAAATGACACTTCCTGATCAGTTGTACAAACTTCTTGTCCTGTACTGGCCCCTTGACTAAAGAATCCATTGATATGGAAAGCACATTACATATCCTGACTATTTGGCTTACGGAGGGTTCTGGCCCCCTGTCCCGCAAAAAGCTCGATAGCGCATGGGCGGGAAAGTCTGTCAGGTCGGCAAAGGCTTCTTCCGTCATTTCATTGGAAAAAAGGTAACTGCGAATCTGATAGGCCAATTCATAACTGCTAATATCTGAGAGTGTCACCCTTATGCCTCCTGTATAAAAACTTAATTTCTTCTGCAAGACGCAAAACACAGCATAAGCGTATTTTGCGTTTGTGTATGCCTTAAAATAACTGTACAATACTTATCGTATAGACAGTACCATACAGGAGGAAACAGGAAATGCGAAACCTAAAGCATCTTAGGCTTGAAAAGGGTCTAAACCAGTTTGAAATGGCAAGCGAACTGGATATGCCGCAATCAACCTACCAGCAGTATGAGGCTGGAATAACTGAGCCGAGATTTTCAACTGTGATACAGATTGCGGATTACTTCAATGTGTCTATCGACTACCTGATTGGCCGGACAAACGTCCGAGAACCATGGGACAGGTCGGGGGACAGAGTTTCTGCCGAGATTGCCTGTCTACGAAACCCGAAAGCGCGGCAGGCACTGCTTACTCTGCTTCGGGAGATTCGTTCAGACGAGCTTTGAGATACTTCCTCACCTTTATAATACACCACTAAAATAGTAATGTCAACCGGGAATCTAATTATAATTCAGTTATTTCGTTTCTCAATGCCAACTGTTATACTAAAATCGTAGTAACACTGGCTGGAGGTAAAGGGACGATGGTAAAAAACTTACGGATGCTCAGGGAGGACATGGGGCTTTCTCAGGAAAAGCTGGCTTCGCTAACCGGGTTGACTGCCCGGAGGGTCTTTTCATATGAACGGGAATCCAACGAGCCGGACATAGAAACCTTGGCCCTTCTGGCGGACTTTTTCGGGGTAACTATTGATTTTCTAGTCGGGCACACAGAGGATGAGAACGAGTGCGGTCCGAGCAGCTCTCTGAATTTGACCCGGTTCGGCGTTCGTATCCGGCAGTTTCGAGAGAGCAAGGACATGGAGCGCCCGGAACTTGCCAAACGAGTGGGCGTTACCTCTGCTTATTTGGGGCTGATTGAAAACGGCGGGAAGATACCCAAACTGGAAACCTGCCTTAAAATACTCAATGCTTTGGGGATGTCTGCGGACGCAGCTTTTATGGACAATCTTGATGCTGCCGTCCCTCAAAAGGCCAACTTGCTGCAGAGCAAAATTGCCGCGCTGCCCCCAGAAAAACAGCGGTTTATACTGAATCTTCTGGAATCCATGATTGAGGCCATACAGGAGTAATCTGGCTAGGTTTTCATTTCCACAAACCACTTCCCGCAGTCCTCATAGAGAAAGGTTTCTTTCCCTTTGACCACCACCGTGTAACGGTTGGCAATCTCTAAAGTGGAAAGCGTTTTCACTTTTGTTACGCCTTTCACATCCTCCACGTCAAAGGTAGGCCCGGCTATAATGATGATTTTCTGCGGCCGTACACTTCCGTCAATATGGTGGGTGGCTATCACCTCCACATACTGCTTGCGCCTAGTCTGGCCCATCATAGGGGTTCACCTCCACTTCACCGGCACATTCGGGAATATCATCCCCCTCCAGTCCGATGATGTCCGAACATGGGATATAGGCAGCGGAGAGGACAATGGCTTTTTCCTGCAAATCGATTGCCTCCACCGTCCCGGTTTCGGTGATATAAGTTCCTACCTCTGTGTCACCTATCATCTTCTCCATACGAAAATAGGTGATGGTAACTTTTGTTCCAGGCTGCACCATATGCAGCTTGCGGTCCAGCAGCTCCTGGGCGTCGTCCAAAAGGCTGGCCCTGACAGTGAGCTGCCGCTCCACCTGCTTGGCGAGCAGGGCTAAATCAAATCCCCGCAGTGCGTCAAAACTGCTGAACAGCTTGGCCCGGTTTCCCAAGTCCATTTTTGGATGGGAGGACAGGGGCCGTTCCATATGGATGATGTCCGTGTAGTCGTTCATTTTGTTCGCCTCCTTTACGCGCGATGGCCCCCGATTTGTCGGCTGCGTTCCAGGGCTGTGGCCCCTTCCATAAGGCTGTACCCCTTAAAAACCGTACCTTTCCCATACCGCTTTTCAAGGCCCAGGGTTGCCTGCACCAGCGCTATCTCTTTCTTCTCGCTGCTCAAATCAAGGAAGAATCCTAACTGCGGCGCAACCTCCGAGGCTTTGGAGAGCCGGATCGCGCTCACCCCCAGGTGCTTGGAGCACAGGCGTTTATCCATGAGCCGCTCAAACAGCTCCATGCTTGCGCTTAGAATCCTGCTGGGACAGGCGGTGGGCGCTCCCAGCTTGATGGTGCCGTGGACGGGTTTCGGCGTGGTCTTGCCATAGTGATTGATAACTGTGGGGCCGGAGTAGGCCCCGTCGGCGGTTTCGTGCCAGTCATAGCTGATAAACATAGTCAGCCCATCGGCTACCATGTCGCTTTCCACCAGCCGTTTCACAAGCTGCTCGGTCATCTCCCGGATAACAATCCGGGTTTTTTCATAGTCATAGCCACATCTGAGCACTTGGCCCTCATTAAAAGATTTTGTTGCCGGTTTGTAGTTCTTTATGTGCTCCATCCGCGTCCCCTCAAGGCCCCAAGCATGGTCCACAAGCATTTCTGCGTCCACACCGAACTCCCGAAAAAACACATCCTCGTTGGTCAGGCTTAACCGGGCGATATCACCCATTGTATGGATTCCCCACTTTGCCAGCCGTTTGGAAATGCCCCCGCCAATCATCCAGAAGTCAGTCAGCGGCTCGTGCGCCCATAGCTTTTCCCGGTAGCTGCGCTCGTCCAGTTCGGCAATGCGGACTCCATCCTTGTCGGCTGGGATATGCTTGGCAACGATGTCCATGGCTACCTTTGCCAAATACAGGTTTGTGCCAATGCCAGCCGTGGCGGTAATCCCTATGTTCTCTAGGATATCCCGCACCATGGTCATGGCCAGTTCATGGGCGTTCATGTTGTAGTAGGAGAGGTAGGGGGTTGCGTCGATGAAGACCTCGTCCACGGAGTAGACATGGGTATCTGTTGGGGACACATACTTGAGATAGACGCCGTAAATCTCGGCGGACACGTCTAAATAGCGCTGCATCCGGGGCGTGGCAATGATAATGTCAATCTCCTTGCCGGTCAGATTCTTGATCTCCCGCAGGCGCTGCTTGACTTCAAACAGCCTGGCCCGGCCAGAAATTCCGTGGGCTTTTAGGGAGGGGGACACTGCCAGGCAGATGGTCCCATCCCCCCGGGCCTCGTCTGCCACCACCAGATTTGTGGTCAGCGGGTCCAGGCCACGGTCTACACACTCCACGGAGCTGTAGTAGCTTTTAAGGTCACAGGCAATATACTGCTGCATCTTCACCACCTCTTTTTGTCGAACGTATTTTCTTGCTGTAATTTATTCTAGCAGAACGCACGTTCTTTTTCAAGGGGCAATTTCTGGAATTTGACCGGGAAGTTGGATTGACACAAGATATAGTGCTGTACAAAGAAAACATCTTCAACATTGGATATTGTTGACAGTTTCACACTTTAGGTCTATACTAATTGGGTAAGCCACCCGGCGCATTTTATGGAAAAATCATGATTACAGACCATCCCCAAGGAGAATCCATGTGAACAACAATATCCCGGCTGGCGGCATAGCCCCAAACGACTACGGTAACACCTATGAGCTGGTTTCCAAGGTGGCATACCTAATCGGCGTATCCCGCCGCATTTTTGAAAATGAAAATGAACCGCCCCAAATGGACGTATTCCTGAGGCTGGAACAGGATAGACCGGCTCGGATCGTCCGTCATCTGTGCATCCTACGCACCTCTATTGAGCGGAATTTTAAGCTGATAAGCGAAGCCATGCGTTTTCAATTCCGCACCCTCTACTCCATGCCCCAATGGGTACCCAGCGAGAGCCTGTGCCAACTGGATGAGGACGGCGTGGACTTTATGAAACACTCCAGCACCAAGCTGTGCCATCATGTGATTGAAATAAACCGGCTCATCTCCGACCGCATCAACAACTGCCGGGAGCTGTTCCCGCTATGGGTAAACTGGCAGTATATCCGGGAGCTGTTCATCATGCCAGACGGCCTGTCGGAGGAGGGCACAAAGGCTGCCGCGGAGGTCTATTACAGCAACCGTGGGGCGTATCCCTATCAGATGTACATCAACTGGAACCCGGTAAATGAGGGGAACATTCTGTATTCGGACAAGAAATTTGCACGGCTTCTCTATAGCTGGCATGGGGACATATTTGAGGAAATGAGCAAGGTGTCCGACGCCAACAGCTATGTCAAGGGGAATATCTATGACTTCATTGAGGACAGCGAGAGAATAACTGTGGTGGTGGACTGTGAGAACTCCGACCCCTATAAGCTGTGCGCCACGCTGAAAAGCCTGGACTATCAGCACACATCGAAAACATCTCAGATCATCTTGTTTGACGACGTCCATACCGCCACTGCCTGGGAGATCCTGGAACAGCACACCAAGCTGCCGGTAGAGCATATCCTGATCGAGCGGGTGAAGGAGAATAAATCCCTGGTGGACATCACACTGACCGCCCGGGCCTCCAAGGAACACTACCAGAACAGGGTGGATTCCTTCATCATCGTATCCAGCGATTCGGACTATTGGGGGTTGATCTCCGTGCTTAACGAGGCCCGGTTCCTGGTGATGGTGGAGCGGGAGAAGTGTGGTCCGGATATGAAACGCGCCCTGGTGGAGTCCGGGATCTTTTACTGCTATATAGACGATTTCTACTCGGCAAATTCCGAAAGTATTTTGATGAGCGCCCTGTTCAAGGAGCTTTACCGCTATCTGGACCATGCGGTCCAGCTCAACGCAAACGAGATGCTGGACGAGGCTCTGCGGGCGACACGGATCAATATGTCTCCGGCAGAGAAACGGCAGTTTTTCGAGAAGCACATCAAAGGGATGCGGCTGGTGCTTGACGGGGACGGAAATGTGAGCGTGGAACTAAAAAGATGAGCGGAAGGGTGTCTTATAACTTCTTCACAGCTTTCAACAGTTTTTCAACAGTCAGGTTTCGGTCATGCAGAAAAAAGAAAAAGGCCAGCCCACGAACTTACATTGCCGATCCTTCCTTGTTAAAAACTTACCTCTAAGATATCCCAGGCTTTCTCTTTTTTTCTTTCTGTCTTACAGTAACCTGGTAGGTTAACATTCCCCTGTCACCATGACACCCTCCCGGTGTCACCAAATGCCGAGACTGCTCCCTTGTGAGTATCTTTTCTTTCAAAATCACCATCCCGGCTCTGCGTTCGTCAGGGTGTAGAGGTTGGACGAATCCGCGCCATTGGGCCGCTGGCGGCCTGTGACATAGAGGAAACCTCCTTTCTCCAAGTCCTTGATTGCCCGGTGTACCGTGGCCTCGGACAGCTTTGTCTGCCGGGCTATGGTGGGGACAGAGGGAAAGCACTGCCCCTCTATCCCTGCCCGGTCGGACAGGTACATATAGACTAGAATCGCCCGGTTGGGCAATTCGCTCCGATAAATATTTTCCAGTCTACCCATTGCCAGCCTCCTTTCTTTCCGTAATTACTTTTGCGGGCTGTTCCGGTGCCGGCGCCGCAGGACGGGTCTTGGGCCGCAAGTGCGGATAGGTTTCGTGGATGGCCTCCATCAACATTTGCCTGCTGGCGTAGCGCACCGGGCGGCTGCCCTGATCCGGTACATGGTACGGCTCTCCAAACTCGATGCCCCACTTGAAAAACAGCTTGAGCTTTACCTTCATGGGATTTGTGCCGGTTTTCATCACCACAAACTGTCCCTTGGGCATGGACTTCAGCTCGTCCGGGGTCATGAGCGGCCTTTCTATCATTTGCAGGGATTGGCTGGGGTCGTTCTTCCCCCGGCTGACGGAGCCAGAGAGCGCCGTCCTGCTGCCCAGGGATTTGCTCATCACCTGGGCGGTCTCGCTGTTGGGGGCAAAGCCGCCAAAAATCGTGAGCTGCGTGTTGTCTATGATAATTTCAGCGCCCTCCTTGCCGTAGTTCTTCTCAAGCTGCCCCAGCGATTGTATGATCGGCACGATACTCAGGCGGCGGGAGCGTGAGGCTGAGAACATCATCTCAGCGGACTCGATTTTTGGCAGCGTGCCAAACTCGTCGGCAAAGAACACCGCTCGGTTCTTCAGCTTGCCGCCGTTCTCATCCGCTACGGCGAGGATTTCCCGATAGAGCTGCTGGATTACCAGCGACACCATGAAAAATTTGTTGGGGTCTTCCTCTGGCATTACCAGGAACAGCGCGGACTTTTTGTTGCAGAAGGTTTCCGCGTCTACCGCCGTGCCAAAGCATAAAATCTGCTCCATTTCACTGTCAAGGAAACTGTTTAACCTTGCCAGCGCCGTGGACATAACCGAGGCCATGGCCTGTTCGCTGGAGGACAGCGCGGCCCCGGCGAACCAGCGGGCTTTGTGGTCTGAGGGGAGCGAGTCCATGAGGAGGTGGAACAGGGTTTTCCCTTTGACCCCGCTGGGAGCCAGCAGTTCCTGGATGATCTTGAAAACGGACACAATGTGGCGCTCGGCAGGTTCACAAAATTCTGCAACCAGGAGAATTGCCGACGTCAGAAGACCCTCCGCCGCATCGTAGAAAAAGGCATTTTGACCATAGCTTGCGCTGTCGCCGCCGGACATGATGATGGTCTTGGAGATGATTTTGGCGTACTTCTCAGCGCGGGCTTTATAGGCCAGCGTATGCTCTTGCTTGTACAAATCAGCGTATTTGTTGACTAGGTGCAGGAGGTTGAAGCCATCGCTTTTGGTGGGGTTGCGAAGGTCAATGACCGAAACCCGGTAGCCGTAGCAGTCCCGGGCGATGCCTGCGTAATTCCGAAAAACGTCGCCCTTTGTATCCGTTGAGGCGAATGACATCCCACTCGCCAAGGCATATTCCAGGCAGGGATATAACCAGTAGGCAGTCTTTCCCACGCCAGCAGCGCCTATCATGATGGCGTGAACGTCGCCGGTATCCACTAGGGCGGTGGTGCCTTTTTTACCACCTTTGCACCCCACCACAATGCCCTGCTGGTCGGGAAGATTCTTACCCTCACGCCACAAGGCCGGTGTGAACGGAACATGGGTGTATGTGCGGGCGATCTCGCCCCTGGTAGCCCAGCGAGCTGTGCCATGCTGACCGTGGCCAACGGTCTTGGCCTTTATATTAAGCGAGTAGAAATTACTCAGGACAGTGATTCCGGCCAGGACGGCGAACATGACGCCCGCCGCAATAATCAGGCCGGATATGTTTTGAGGCATAAAAAGAGCTCCTTTCTTAATTTACAAAAGGCTGTTTTCATGCAGCCTTTTGTGCTATAATTGAACTGTCAATTATACTTTTTCAAAGGGGTCGATACATATGACGAAAAGGCAAAGGGTCCTGGCGGTGCTGCACGGTGAAAAGCCCGACCATATCCCGGTAGGTTTTTCTCTGCATTTCCCGGCAGACCAGAACGCCGGGGAGGCCGGTGTTCTGGCTCATCTGGAGTTTTTCCGGGAGACGGACGCCGACTTGGTGAAGATCATGAACGAGAATCTTGTGCCTGCCCAAGGGATGATTTCCGGGCCGGATGACTGGAGCTGCATCGCGCCCATCAATAAAGAAACGCCTTTCATAAAGAAACAACTCGACTTTACCAAGAATATTTTGGACCAATACGATGGGGACGGATACCCCCTCGGGACCCTCCACGGCATTACCGCTTCTTCCATCCATCCCATCGAGCAGGCATATGGGTATGAAGGCTCCAGGACCCTGCTGGTGGAACACCTTCGGGAGAACGAGACTCCTGTGCTGGACGCCATGAAGCGCATTGCCGAGGGTATGTGCCAGCTTGCCTGGGGATATCGTGAGGCCGGTGTGGACGGTATCTACTATGCGGCCCTGGGCGGCGAGGGCCGGTGGTTCACCGACGAGGAATTTGCCCGGTGGATAGAGCCCTTTGACCGGCTGATCCTCTCCGAGATACGCAAGGCGGGGTGTGACGTTTTCCTTCATATCTGCAAGGAGCAGCTTCAGATGGAGCGCTACCGGGGCTATGGAGAGCTGTGCGATGTGGTGAATTGGGGCGTCTATGAGGCTCCGCTGTCGATGGAGGAGGGCCAAAAGCTGTTCCCGGGGAAGGTGCTGATGGGCGGGCTCCCCAATCGGAGCGGCGTAATGACAGACGGAAGTAAGGAACAGCTTGTCAGGGAGGCTCAGAGGCTGATACGGCAGTTTGGTCCCACCCGTTTTATTCTCGGCGCGGACTGTACTCTGCCCACGGAGCTGCCCTATGAGCGGGTGAGGTGGCTGGCGGAGGCCGCCAGGGGAATCGAACTATAATATTTGCCTACATAGCCATCACCGGCTCCAGATTTTCCTCCGGGAAAGGGGCGATCAGTTCTTCATTCCAATCCTTCCGCTCGGGGAAGTGTGCACTGACTTCCACCTCCCACTCGTCCAGCAGCTCCCTTGCGATACGCATAGCGGCCTTATGACCTGCTTCATCGTTATCCAGGCAGAGGACGACTTCTTCTAACTGCGGCGCTTCCTCCAGGAAACGCTGGATAGGCATACTGCCTACACCACACAGGGCAACATACGAGTTTTCCTGCCAACCGTCCGGGTGCAGGCTGATGTAGGACAGCATATCGATGGGCGCCTCGAATACATAAAGCTGCCGTCCGCTCCCGGTATGGTGGAAGCTGTACGCCTTCTCGCTGCCGCCCAGGGTCTGCCGGAAACCGGAGCTGGTGAGCGTCCCCCGCATATGGATGTGCTTGACTCGGCCATGTTCGTCCTTACCAACGAACACAGCGTTGTGCTTGCCGGCGCTTTCATAGAGCAGATGGGCGTGGGCGAAAGCCGACACCACCTCCGGGTCGATGCCACGAGTCTGGCAGAGGTAAGCGAACACCCGCCGCATATTTCCATTAGCGGCGGGTGGGGTCAGGTCGGTTTTCTTTTCCTCCTGCTTGGGTGGAGCCATCTTTCTAGTGGGCCGTATGCGCTCCGGCATATCGTCCAGTTCGGAAACGGAACAGCCCAGGTGCTCGGCAACGGCGCGTTCCTCGGACATGCCGTAGAAGTATTGCAGGAACTTCACAGCGTCGCCGCCCTCCTGGGTGTACTGGTCGAACCAGACGTTATGGCGTACAGTGACGCGCTCATCCTGGTGTTTCCACTCCCACTCGCTGCCGGATTTCTTTAGCTTTTCGCCCCGAGATCGGAGCCAGTACACCAGATCAGCGTGACCCGCTTTGTAACGGTCTTTTGCGGTCATATTCTAACCTCCCAGCTTCTGGCCCTGGGCCAGCTTTTTTTCTACAATCTTGCTCATGAGCTTGCGGTCTGCATGGTGCGCGTATTGATTGTCCATGTCACGGAAACGGTCTTGGAAAATGCTGGCGGTCTGGCGCATGAGAGCAAGAGCCGAGCTTGTGACGGACCAGCTCTGCGGCTCTGGCGTTCTGTGGAGGGAGTCAAGCAGATACTGAGCATACTCGTTCCCATGTGCGACGGCGGCGTTCAGATACGCTATGGCACGGACTAAGTCCTTGGGCACCTCCTTACCCCGAAGATATAACTTGCCCAAAAGGTATTCCGCGTTGGCATTCTCCTGACTGGCGGCAACCTCCAAGTATTGCAAAGCCTTGCCGATATCCTTGACAGAATCCTCCGTGAGATAGATTTTCCCGGCCAGGTATATGGCGGGCTGGTTCTCCTTTTCGATTGCTTTTTCCAGATAGAATAGGGCCTGTCTGAGATTCCTTGGGACTCCCTGGCCTAAATAGAACAGCCTGCCCAGAGCATACTGAGCGTCTGTGTTCCCTAACTTTGCGGCCTTCATGAAATACTCCGCTGCCTTATGCGGGTCGGCCACAGTGCCTGTCCCTGTCAGGTTCATGTGGTCCAGGCGGTAATATATGCGGTCGTCGGGCAGAGTCTGCGCGATAGAGAGAAAGCCGTTATATGCCTGACGGTACCAGCGGTCCGCTGCGGTCAGGTCGATCTCTGTGCCGATACCCTCCCGGCACATCCGGCCCAGCTCGTATGCGGCATAGGCGTTGGGCTTTTCCTCATGGCTGGCCGCGTCAGTGAACAAGGCAAAGGCCCGCTGATCGTCCTGCTCCACCCCCTGGCCTCTACGGTACAGACAGCCGAGGGCGTATGCGGCGAAGGGATTTTTCTCGTCCGCAGCCTTCTCGTACCAGCCAGCGGCCTTGCTGTGATCCTGCCCGGCGCCGTAACCCATGGCGTACATTTTGCCGATGCGGTACTGCCAGTAGCCCGGCTTTTCGCTCCGGGATTCCTCGGTCAGAAACGCGGTCAGGGCCTTGCGGAACCAGTCCTGGGCCTGCTCGTCGTCCTCTACACAGCCCAGGCCCTTCTGCTCCATAAGCCCTAAATCGTACATGGCGAGGCAGTTTCCCTTTGCCGCCTCTCCCAGCAGGAGCGCCCTGGCCCCCGCAAAGTCCGGGGGACAATCAGCCGAGCCGTAGAGGAACTTTCGCGCCTGCTTGTATTCCTCTGTCCACCAGGATTTCTTTCTGCCGGAACCGAACCCGGAATTGACCGGTTCCTCCTGAATATCTTCCCGGTTCTCCCAATCCACGGAATCTTCCAAAGGCGAGTCGTCCTGGTCGGAGACTTGGATTTTCTCCGGCGCGATCGCCAGCGCGGCCCTGACCACGGCATTGCGAACGGGTTTGAACTCCGGGTTCTGTGAGAGGGGCAACTGCTCAGAAGGTGTGGAAGAATAGGTCATGAAAATCTCATCCCTTTGCCGGTACCAGAGGTCATACAACTCCGCGATCCTGCTGTTCTGTGCCAGCTGGTCCACAATGCTGTCCACCAGCTTTTTCGTTCCGGCAGAGAGATAGCCGTACACCTTCTTGCCTCTATGTTTCTTTAACCGCTGGGCCAGCTCCACCAGCATTTGCTTGAGCTGCGTGTCAACAATCAGACCAGAGTTTATCTGCTCCACCAGCGCCGAGATTTTCTCTTTGCTCTGTTCCCGCAGCTGGTCCCTATACTCCGTCTGCTGTTCATATACGCAGTGCAGGTCCTGGGCAAAAATGTCCCTTGCGAACTCCGAGCGGAGGTTATGCACTCCCTTTTTCGTGAGATATCCCTCGTTCTCCAGGTTAGAATAGGCCAGGAGATGGATGTGCGGGTGGTGGCTCTCATTGTGAAACGCCGCGAACCACTTGAGGTGCTCCATGGGTATCTTGAGGTTTTCAGCCAGCACCTGGGTCTGGGTGCGGAGCATATCCCGCCAGCGGGAGCCACTATCAAACCCCAGCCTCTCCGCGTCCTCGCGCCGGAGAGATATTATAATGGTATACACGTTCCCGCCGTAGCTGTTGAGGTCGGCGGACACCTTCTCCAGGTTGACCTGCACACCGTCATCGGTGAACAGCCCATGGGAGCCGAAGCGCTCAGCGCGGGGACGAGTAGCGATGTAGTCAGCGTAGGTCTTGGAGGCCAAACACCGGTCGGCGTTGTCCTCAATGGCGCGGGTGATGAACTCAGAGGCCGCACCGACCGTCTGATTTTGGAGGTAGTCCTCGTACTCGAACATCTCCTCGCTGTCAGGAAAATCTTTCAGCAAGTGCTGGACAAGCTGCCGCTGTTTGGCGGTAGCGGGCGCGAACTTCTGGCTGTCGTCCAGCTTTTCCACGCCCTCCCGGGTAGCGATGTACTTGGCATAACCGCCACGAGACTGGCGAGCGCCGGGCTTGAGGTACTTGAACTTGGTGACGAGTCTTGGCATGGTTCAGCCCTACATTGCCATGACCGGCGAGGATATTTCGTCCTCCTGCTCCCGGTTCTGCCGTAACTCTTGAAGCTGATTCTCCACATCGTCAATGATTTCAGCGGCAGTATCGCGGATGATCTCCAGCGAGGAGCACAGCTCTTTCAGCTCCCGGCCCGAACTCCACCCGGCGATGTAACCGAAGGAGTAACCGGAAGTGTCCAAGCCAAAGTGATGGCAGACGGTAAACGCCACGCTTTCGGCCTGGCACTCCATGGTCTCACGGTCGATGTCCGGACGCTCATCGGTAGGAGCCTTAAGGTCATAGTCATGCAATTTGGCATGGCTTATCTCATGAATTAAGGTCTTGAGGGTCTGCTGCTCGCTCATGCCTTCCTGCACAGCGATGCGCTTATCAGCCAAGCTGTAGTAGCCATGGGCGCTGCCGGAGATGTCCTCAAAGCCGATTGGCACAGGCGAAATCTGTTCCAGCGCCACCATAATATCATCGTAGCTATCCACACTGCCGGTGAGGGTGCTGGCAATCTCCGGCAGAGGTTTGCCCTCGGTCTGGCTGATATCGTATGTCGAGACCACTTTGTAGCGAGGGACGACTACTTCCTTTTCCTCTGTCACAGGCTTGCCATCTGTGCCGAGAATGGGCTGCAAAGTATGTGGATCGTTCTTGCCAACGGTGATGGTGGTCTTATACGGCGCTGGCGCAATGACCTTGATGCCCTTCTCACCCTTCTTGACGTGCCGCCCAAACTTCTTCCAACTCTGGAACCCGGCAAGCCTGGTAGCCCCAGGAAACTGCATGGCAATCAGCAGAGTGTTGTTGAAACTGTAGTTGTGGAACCGGGACATCACCCGGAGATACTCTTTGTAGTGCTCACTTTCGAACAGTTCTGTGATCCCTTGCTCTAGGCGGTCAGTGATTTCTTTGAGGCGGTCAGCAGATTTCTCTGACTTCAATTCGATTGGTGTGTTCATACACATCTCCCCTCTTATTTTCTTGTGTGAAACGCCGATATAAATAATGACAGTCGGAAGGAGGCTACCCCATGACAATTTCTCAAATAGTCCACAGCCATCAGCAACAGCGGGCCGGTGAATTAGCTCGGCAGAACAGACCCCACGTCAACCCCTATGGCACTCCCGGCATGAGTCTGAACGATGCCGGAGACTGGCGCAAGCTGGTTCCCGTGGATGAGAAAGCGGCACAGAGGGTCAAGCAGATTGCTTTTGACCACATGAAGAACGGCTATGGCGTCAGCGACGGCGAGGATATTTCCGCGGCTATCCGGGACTATACCATGTCCCTGGCACCCGAGGAGCGGCTCAGCGCCTCCTGGACCTTGAACGAGATCTTCCATAACGAGGCGGCGCGGCTGGGCGAGTTCGTCCACCAGCGCGACCCAGGCTGGGATTGGGGAAAGCCCTTTGACACCAGTATTTTGGACGAGTACCGGCAGGGTATAGACGTTCTTGCGTAATAAAAGTAGGCCGAGGGTTGCCCTCGGCCTTGCTTTATTCTTTTCCTTCCTGCCACTCCACAGCATCATCCAACGTAAAATTACCGTTGGTGCGTTTCACTTCCTTGACGCACTCCCCTCTTAGCCGTCCCAAAGTATCCCGGTCGATCTTGAAAGTAGCGGCTACCACGTTGAGGAGCATGGCCAGCTCCACGGCCTGCTTGAACAGCATTTTGCTGTGGCGGTTATCGCTCTCAGCCACAATGCTTTTCATCGTGGAGAGAAAAGCATTGGGCAGATAACTGCCTCCATCCTCTGCGGTGAGATAACTGACATAAAACTGAATGGCTTTCTCGATGAACTCTGACTTGCTCCGGCAGTCCGTCTTGCGGTACCACTGGTTGACCTGCTCGTAGGTTTCGGGGTGCAGATACAGTGCGAACTTGAACTTTGATTTTTGCTTGGATATTGGCCTCACTTCCTTTCTTCCGGGGTGACCCCAGCTTATTTGCTGATATGCCGGTTTTTTGCCGTGAACTGACCCCATTTTTCGGCCTGATCCAGCAGTTTGACCCCATTGTGCAAGCTGTCCTAATAAGCCCGGAATCCCTTGAAACGACCGGCGTTGCCGGGCGATGTGAACTAGGCTGGGGAACGCTCTTGACCCCAGCCTTTTCTCCTGCTTGAAAATCCGATACCTGGAGTCCGGGCGCTCCTGGTAAAACTGCCGAACCGGAAACCGGCCCACAAAGGCCCCACACGGCCCCGGAGGGCCTCTCGGCGGGCACTTCCTCCACCCGGCCCCCAAATCGGCCACACGGGGCTGCACACGGCTCAACAGGGGGCCTCCCCAGCGAACTGCGCCAGGGGCTTGTGGCGTTGGCCTTGCTTTTCCATCTGCCAGAGCTGGGTTTTCCAGGTATCCTCCAGCATCCGCCGGAAAAACCGCTCCAGCGGCTCCAGATCCTCCTGCACGTCATAGGCGTCCAGCGCGGCGTAATAGTCCGCGCGGCTATGCTCAAAAAAGACCAGCGGCGGATGGTCATGCTGCATCAAATAATAGTTAACCAGCGTCCTCCCTACCCGGCCATTGCCGTCGGCAAAGGGGTGGAGGTGCTCAAAGCGGGCGTGGAGGTAGGCCGCTGCCATAAGGGTCCACGGGCCGGTGTAGCCGTTGACCTCTGCCAGCAGATCGCCCACCTCCCGCTCCACACGGCTGGCGGGAACGCCTACTTCATGCAGGCCGACGCCGTAATCGTGTTTCTTGAACTCACCGGGGCGTTCGCCGTTGTCGATATAGTGGCTCTGATTATAAGTGCCGTTGGTGAGCAGCTTGTGGACTTCAAGAACCAGGGGGATGTCCAGCGGCGCCCTCTCCACCAGCTTGGCGCGGGTGAACTCATACGCCAGCCTCTGGTTGCGCTGCTCCAATAATGACCGCACCACGCCGGTGTACTCGGCAACGCTGTCCTTCTCAAAAATGCTCACGGTGTCGTGATAGGTGATCTGAGGGTTGGTCAGCCGCCCGGACTGAAAGGCAAAGCTGGTCTTGAAATTATCCAGCGCCCGGTCAATATCGGCGGCAACCTCCAGCTTATGGGTCCTCCACATGGCCAGAATCTTTTCGTAGTTATCCATTTGGGTCTTGGCTCCTTTCGCTTTTTTATTGGAATAAAGAGAAAGGGAGCGGATCTCTCCGTCTCCCTTCTTGGCTTATTTTTGTATTAGGTCATGGAAGGCGAACTGCTTTCCTGCTCAGGGAAACGCTGGAACTCATCCAGCGTACCCTCCAGAGACATACCCACCACTTCTTCCACGGTCTTTCCCTGAGAGAACGCCTCTCCGGCACGGTGTATCTCCCAGGGGAACAGGCAGTGCTTATGCAAGGAAAGCTCTGCCACGCTTTTTGCGGCAGGACTCCCATATTCTTCGTCAGCTCGCCGGAGTTCCGCCCATATCCAGCTCAGAAAGTAATCAGCGGGCCTGCCTGTACCTAGACGATCAGGGTCATCCATTTCCGCCAGCTCACCGGCCCATACGCTCCACTGCCCCGCCGCGTCATCTGACGCCAGCCGCCCTACTTCCTGCAGGAACCTCTCTCTGCTAATTGCCTCCATGTCAGTCCCCGCTTTCCTCGCCGGCGTCCTCGTCTCCTTCCTCCAAATACTCCCGCACCGTAACCGGGACGTACTTGTCGTAAAGGCGGGTCAATGCGTATTCCAGCTCCTGCTCCACAGTGGAGTTGGCCTTGCGCTTGAGGTATTTCTTCAGCGCCTTGTGGCGTTCGCTGTCCATCTGGACTGTAATGCTGATTTCCATTTTAACAGCTCCCTTCACATTTTTTGCTGCTGATTATCGTCCGGCAATTCATACACCCGCCGAAGGTGCTCGGTGGAATATTCCACGGCCTCGTCCAGCACCGCCGTATCAAAACCCGACGAGGCGTAGCCCTCCCGGATGCAGTTCAGATAGGATTCGCTGGGAGCGCCGTAAAGAAAGCCCGGCCCCATCACATAGGCCATGGCGCTGACCGGCTTGCCGTCCACTTCGACAGACAGTTCCTGCTTGCCGTAAAAACTGGGGTAGCCCTCGTACCTGTCCAGGGCCTGTTCGTCCTTGGGCGTGATCTCCCACAGGACTACCGGCACCGCATGGCCAGGTGCGGGTTCGATTGAGGCCACCGCCGCGTCCGTCCTCCCGGCAAAGAACAGCCGGTGGTCCTGGAGCCAGCCTTTCCCTGTCACTGTCGCGCCGGGACAGCGGTATTCCATCTGCTCCAAATTCATGTTGCTGCCGTAGGCAATGTACTTTTTTATTGCCATTCTTGATTCCTCCTGCTATAATTTTCACATGGACATGACTGGGCCGCTACCCTGTTCCTCGTCATCTACCTGCTCTGTCTCCGCATAATTCACAGGCTGCTCCTGCTGGCGATGCGCCTGGGCCGGGTCCCGCCAAGCGATATTGCCATCCAGGTTCTCTAACAGATGCTTTCGGGCCGTGGCGAACTCATCTCCGATGAGGCCCATCCGCAATAGCCAGGTGCGGAAGGTGTACCGCTCGTTCTCGCTGACGGTCTTGATGCGGCTGGCGGAGTGCTGGTTCAACGCCTGGGCGGTGATGGCCAGGGAGAGCTGAATGTACGCCTTGATTTTCCCTGCGTGTTCTACGGTGGAGTTATATAAGCGGAATTCTATGGTACCTTTTTGGAATACGCTATGAAGATTGACTCCCCTATATCGGGAACTGTCATAGTGATCGCCGCTTCTGCTGTCGCCCCGGTACCAGATACGGCTGAGTTCTTCCATTGACTTCGGCCTGCGCCGGTTCAGCTCGTCAATATAACGCTGGTCAGTTTTCTGGCAGTAGCGATGCTCCCTTGCCACCTCCACTTCTAATGCCCGGTAGAGGATGTCCTCCTTGGAGTACATGATGTTGGTAAGGTTCCGCAGAGTACGTGCGTCAAAGGGTGCGGCAGAAATGTGGACGTGCAGGCCGCAGCTCTGGTTGGAAAAAGCGCCGCTATGCCGTAGCTGCCGCACAAGTTCTTGTATAACAGGGATATCTTTGTACTGGCAGATGGGCGTGACCATCTCGGTTTTGTAGGCGCCGTCAGCGGCAATCTTCGCCCCGCGCTCCTTCCTCTGCGCTTCAATGCTGCTGTCAAAGGTGAACTTCCACTTGCGGCCCTGGCGGTCTGTGGCTAGGTAGGTGTCGTAGTAGGTGCCAGCGTACTCCACCTGACCGCCGAGATACTCCGCTGCCACCTCCGCGGCCCTCTTGCGGGTGATGCCGGTCATCTCGATCTCCACGCCGAAGTCCTGTTCTCGAAGGTCCAGACTCACACCCCCTTACACCTTGAAATAAGAACAGGCCGCGCCCTTTGGCACGGCCTTCGACCACTTGTTTTCTCAAATCGGCTGAGTCTGCGCCATCTCAGTACCACCAATGTTCACATAGTCTGCTCCTGGCCCGGCTCCTGCTGCTGCCGCTCCTGCCAATACTCTGCCAGTTCCGTATAGGCGTCGCTGCCGGTTATGCCGTCCTGTCCTTTAACCTGGGAGGCGAACACCTCAAAGTCCACGCCGTGGTCGATGAGCAGTTTCCCAGCCTCCGGGCACTGGTATTCCACACAGGCCGCAAGCGCGTCATAGTTGTCCGGGCTGACCTTCATCCCAAGCTGGAGCAGTTCCCGGAGTTTCTCAGGCCCTTCATTTCCCCTGCGCTGGATAAAGGTGCGGAGCCTGCTGTCTCCATTGACGCCCTTCCGAGCCATTATCCTGGGCAGATCCATGTCTCCGCCGAGTAGGGCGACTTTCAGCAGACCCTCTGGCGTTGCGGACACTTCTTCCGGCGAACAGCGTTCTATGATCTGCGCCGAGATGAACTGCACCCCCGGCCAGGTGTAGGCGTATTGGGCCAGCTTGCCGAAGAAGTCCGGCGACAGCTTATCGGTATGTGCGCTGGCCTGCTCCTGGAGGAAGGCCACCTTTTCCTCGTCCACAATGTATACCGCTTTCTCACACGCTTGCTTATACATGTTTTCGGAAAACACACTGTCCTCCATCAGAAGCAGTGTCATCTTCCGGCCCACCTCTCCGGGGCGGGCTGCGGCCTCCAGGAACAGCATATCTATGGTTTCCTGCCCGGTGATCCTGGGGAGCAGTTCCTTGAATTCCCTGAGATTACCGTCCCGGATGGCCAGCACTGCCTTGTCCGAATCTGACATATGTAAGGGCCTCTGTCCTGTGAGACTGATGTATTCGGTGATGCTCCCGGTCATGCGCCGCAGGAGCTGCTCGGTCTGGGATATGGCGGTTTCCTGACGCTCCCGCTGCTCTGCCAGGGCGCGGACCAGCACCTCCTGCTCTTGCATACTCAGGTGCAGGAGAGCGCCGCCGGTGTCGTCATGGCCCTTATATTTCCTGTCGCTGTAACAAAGGGAGTTCTCGCCGTGGAAGGCTTTGGTGATGGCGGAGGAGATGAGGAACATCCGATCCAGGTCGTTGCCGGTGTCTCCCAGGGTCTTGCCCGTAAAGAAAGGCTCCGTGGCGGTGATATCGCCTTTGAGCCACTTGAGGTAGCCGTCAAGGTATATACCCTCGCTTTCGCCGTAATCGACTTCACAGAAAATATCCGCGCCCTTGGGTATTTCACGACCATTCTCCCACCCCTTTTCCATGAGGAAATACTCGTCAGGCAGATAGCCCATGCCCTCCAGCCGGTGCCGCAGTTCCGCAAACACCTCCTGGGCAGTGGGTTGGCCGATGTACTTCAGCCTGCGGGGGCTGCCGGGAATGACTTCCCATTTTTCAAGCTCAATCCTGTTCATTGCATTGCTCCCTTCATTTTAATATAGTGGAAGTCCGCGCCTTCCAGACTTAATTCCTTTTTCTATGGGAGGGAAGCTCACCGCCCTCCCATAGCGATTCCAGCATGAGCCGGAACCCAAAGCGGACCCCCTCGGCATAGGTCTGCCGAAGTTCGATGGTGTGGGTGCATTCTATGGCAGCCACAAACCTTTCCAGCAGCGCATGATGCTTTTCTGGCAGCTTGGATTCCAGTCTATTCTGTATCCTGCTCTGCTTGTCCACGGCCTCCTGATACTCGTCCGATTGGGGCACGATGTCCTCAGCAGGGAATATCTCGCCATCATAGAGACTATCCAACAAGGACTTCTTTTCAGACATAGCTGATCACCTCATTGCGTTTTCTTAACCCGCAGCCGAATCACCGGCCTGACCCTTGCCGCCCTGGGAAGCTCCAGCATCAGCTCTATGCCGAACCGCACACCTGCTCCGTACATAGCGGTTGACTCCAGCTGTTCCACTAGAAACCGTTCCCACATTGCCTGGTCCAACAGTTCACCCTGCCTTCGGCTTAATGTTTTCGACAGAGTGAGCATGCTGGCCTTGCTTTGTTCCAGAGCCTGACGGTACTTCTTCGAGCGAGGGACCACGTTCTTTCCAGGGTGGATTTCTCCATTATAAAGCCTTGCAAAAAATGATTTCACCTGACTCACCTCCTGCCCACACAATACCCCAGCCGGGACCAAAAGTCCAGTTGGGAAACCCACAGAAAAAGCGGGGCGGCGTGGGCGGTATGTTCCATCGATTGTCACAAGACCCCATCCTCCAGTTCATATCTCTGCTCTGCTGGCTCGGAGCCCTCCATGGCGTCATAGATTACTTCCAGGATGCAGTCATAGGGAGCGTTCCGGCTGTCCGCCAGCCATTCCTCATAGGTAACTCTCAGCGGGTCCTTGAACCGAATCAAATACTGTATGCACTCCAAGGGCAGCGCCGGTTTCTTCAGCAGGATGTAGCTGGTCCTTGCGGCCTCCAGTTTCCTGGACCGGTTCAGCAGCTCCAGAGGGGTACAGTCCTGGATGTCCTCACAGAACCAGTTCCAGCACCTCTCCACCTTTTCCCGAAAGGCTTTCCGCAGCTCCGGGTCGTCCCGCTCTGCCCATTCCTCGTCCAAGGCAAAGTGCGAGTCTGTATCCGGAACGTCCTGCATAACGGAAACCACCTCGAACACGTCCTCTGCCAGCACGTCCTCCTGCATGGTCAGATAAACGTGTTTTACGGCCATCAGCGGGTCGCGGAAACGGAGGAGATAGAGCATTTCCTCCTTGCTGGCTGGCCGTTTGCTTAAGGCGTCATAGCAGGCCCGGACCGCCGCGATCTCCCGGCACCGCTCTATCAAAACGGGGGAGGAGGCGTTCTCCAGCCAGGAATTATATTTCTGCCAACTGTCTTTCAATTTGTTAAGATAAGCGGCCCTGACCTTTCTTTTATCAATCTGCATGATTTGATCACTCCTATTTTACATGGTCTGCTTCATCTCATACAACTGCTCTGCGTCCTGCCGGTCCCGCAGCTCCCACAGCGCATGGTCGAGAGCTGCGCTCTGATCTCCGTCCTGCTCACTGAGCCAGCTCTCGGCGACCACCTGGAGAGGATCGGAGAACCGGTCCAGATAGTCCAAGTCGTTCCTGGAAAGGCTGGGGATGGTCAGCACCTCCCGGCTGAGTTTTACGGCGGCGATTTCTTCCGCCCTATCGATCAGGTCCTCTTTGGGCAGAGCAAGCAGCTTTTCACGGTAAGCCTGCCAGTTGGACGCGATCTTCTCCTTGAAACACGATATGGCCTCCATATGTTGGCCTAGATCGCGCATATAAGCAACTCCTTTGCGTTGACACGATAGCTGCGCCATGTTATAATTTTGTGTAACTTACAGTGTTTTCATGGAGGAATGTCATCATGAAAATTATCGGCGTAACGTGCAGCTGTCTGCCCAAGAGCCTTTCCCAAAGGGCCGTGAAAGCCTTCCTGCAAGGCGCGGAGGAGGCGGGCCACGAGGTTCTGCTGGTACCCATCGGCAAGGGGTTAAGCGGCTGCACAGGCTGCCACACCTGCAAAAAGCTGGACGGTTTCTGTGTCCAGCAGGACGCCCTGCGGCCCTATTTCGATGACCTTCCTGACGCTGGCGCGGTGGTGTTCGGCGCTGGAATTTATATAGGCTACCCCCAGGGTGAGGCGTGGTCGTTCATGAACCGCCATTTCTGCCTGCATGACCGTGTGGGCCCGGAAGCGAAGTGCAGGATTGGGCCAGGCAAAAAACTGTACCCCATTTTCGCACAAGGCGCGCCGGATAATCCAGAGTACCGTGCCAATTACGAGGCGCTGCTCCGACCCTTTGACGGCTGGGGTTTTGAGAGGATGGAGCCGATAGTTGTCACCGGGCAGACCTGTGAGGAGGCTGTACATAGGGCGTATGAGTTGGGCCGGGCACTGTAATATCACATTGTCATATCCATATCAAGTTCATCACTTTCTTCTGCCGCCACAGTAAACAGATTAGGTTCAGCGGATTCCAGCGCCTGCCGCACCCTCTCCGCGCAGTCCCGGAATGATTCCAGGTACCGTTCCGGTTCCCGGTGGCGGCGCATCTCCACCAGATTGTCCTGGGCGATTGATTTCTGGAGCCCTGCCACATACCCAAACACAGCGCCTACGCACAGTTCCTTGCTTTGTTTTGGGGATAGGCTATCCCGGTGGCGTAGGAGGTATTGGTAGTTGGGGTCAGCCAGATATGCCCCTAGGGACTGCCGGGCCTGTTCCCGGATTTTATCCGTGTTGGCCATGTAGTTCTGATCCACTTCCGGCGGCAAATCTCTCAAATATATCTCATCCGCCATGTAGAGAGGACAGGTTTCCTTGATCTGCCCTTTGTAGTAGATGATGTGATTTCTCACCAGATTGAGGTTTACGCCGTCCGGCCAGAAAGGGTCGGAGCCGCCGTTTTCATAGAGCCGCTGCCATTGGGTATAGGCTTTTTCCAGTTCTTCCAGCGGGTTTTCCTGATTTTTCTTAGCCACGCAGAACCTCCATTTCCAAGTATTTTACAATCCCGCCCAAGATAAACTCCGCACAGGGAACGGCGATGCTGTTGCCCAGGGCTTTGTACCTTGCGGTATCCGAGGCTCCGGGGACTTCCGTCCAGCCGGAAGGAAAGCCCTGCAGCAATTCACATTCCAGTGGGATCAGCCGCCTGATGAGAAGTGGCCCCTCCACCACCAGTTTGTTCTGCTCTGCATAGACATTATCCGCTCCCTTGTAATCTCTGGCGCATAGGGTCCCAATCACCTCCTGCTCTAATGCAAACGGTAAGTTGTTTCCACCCTCGCCAGCCCCGGCGCAGATGGAGGGCGCTATGTCTACAGGCCCTGTAAACCGGGAATCCTGGCCGTGATTCTCAAACACCAGCGGCTGATGCCCATGCTCCTGGGCGCGTAGGGTCCCGGCGCACTCCACTGAAAGGTCCATATTCCTGCCACCCTGGTCGTTGATGCACAGCACCGATGGCATCATGTTCCCGCTGGGGCTGGCCTTGAGGGTGGGCGCCACTTCTTCTGTGTAGCCTATGCTCCCAGCCTTGGAACCCGCCCCTGCACAGAATCCCGCCGCGTACCTCTTCCGGGACACAAAGGTCTGCATCTGCATATTGGTGGTCGCCATGAGCGCCCCAGCCGTTTCGCCCAGGTCTATGACTTCCTCCCGCTGGTTGATATGAAATGCCTGGGGCAGCCTTGGGGGAATCTCAAGAGGTATCAGCCTGGCCTGTATCTTCAGCGCTGTCTCCAGTTGCGGCGGCAAGGGTTTCCCACGTTCCTTGGCCCGGCGGAGAATTCCCGAACAAGCCCTTTTCGTCAAATAGTATTTTGGAGGCACTCCCGCCCGCAAAATCTGCGATAAGGTACACACGCACACGTCTCTGGGGGACGGACCAGTATTGAGCGTCCAGGGTCCGCCACGCCAGGGAGAAAGTATCTCCCAATAAAATTCGCCCAGCAGATTTCCACTTCCCGGAGTCAGGTCTAGGGATAGATACGGTATTGCAGCTAATTCGGACGAATGATTGCAGGACGATGCGGAAATCCTCGCCGGGCGGCTCCCCGCTGGAATATGCGCCAGGGACGTTCTCCCAGACGCACCATCTTGGGCGAACAGACTGAGCTGTCCGTCCTCTTTTTCTGTCTGCATTTCTCAACTCCTTTATTACTCGGATCATCTCATAAAACAGGCCGCTCCGGGTCCCCTGGAGTCCGTCACGGGTCCCTTGCGCGACACTGAGATCTTGGCAAGGTGAGCCGCCGCAGACGATGTCCACAGGCGGCAAATCGCTCCCTTTCAGCTTGGTAATATCCCCCACGTGGACCATCTCCGGGAAACGCTCCATGGTCACCCTTATGGGAAATTTCTCAATCTCGCTGGCCCAAAGGGTCTTAATCCCCAGATGGCTTGCCGCCAGGGGAAAGCCGCCGATGCCGTCAAATAAACTTCCCATGGTCAGGCTCATATCCCACCTCCTGATTTTTTCTGCGTGAAGCACGGGCGGTAAACTTCATGCTTTCTCTCAGTTTCCCGCGCAAGTTTCCAGCGGTGGCTCACCGCCCGCCAGCCTCCCCGAACATCTTCGTTTTGAAGTCCGGGAACTCCACCTGCAAAAGATACCGCTCATTGCCGCACCTATATAGACAGGTGCCCCGCTCCGGAAACTTAATGAGCTCGAACTCCGCTTCCTCCATCTGCAGGGTGCGGATGTACGACTGGGGGTCGGTCTGCCCGGCGTTAAACAGGAACTGGTGGGTGGGGATGGAGAACAGGGGTTTCGTGAACTCCCGAATCGAGGGTATCAAAAAGTCCTCGATATTCTGGCTGGCGATGAGCACTGTGGAACTGCGCTTTCGTACCCGTTTCATGAGGTTTCGGATATACTCGATGGCCGTCAGGTTGGAGAGGAACAGATACAGCTCGTCTATGGCCCCCACACAGTTGCCCTCACCCAGCATGGCGTTGGTCATATAAGACAGAATGCTGAACAGCAGCGCATCCTTGAGGCTCTTGTTGGTGTTGAGCACGTCCTTGACCCCAAAGCAAAGGAATTTGTCATCCTTTATATTGGTATGGCCGTTGAAAAATCGGGCCTCGGCCCCCTCGCACATGGAGTTCAGCGCCAAGCATATCTCCTGCAAGGTTTCCTCGGTGAACAGGTTCTTTTTCTTCTGGTCGTAGAGGTTGTACTCGTCCTCCAGCAAGTCATAGAAATCGGACATGGTGGGAAACCGGTCCGGGGGCAGAGAGGAAAAATCGGTGTGGTCATCCATGTCAAACCTGCGGTACAGCTTTTGCAGCATGAACTCAATGGTGTCCAGTTGTATGGTGGAGAAATCCTTATAGGCCCGGAAAAAGTCCTTGAGGTAGGAGATATGCCGGGACAGGGCGCTGGTCTTGCGGAAGGTCTCCGGGGTGTTCTCGTCGTCAATTTCTCTTTCTGAATCCCCCTCCCACTTCATGGGCTGCAAGGGGTTAATGACGTACTGACCGGTCATGAAGTCCAGGTAACACCCACCCAGGGCGTTGGTCAAATCCTGGTACTCGGACTCCGCGTCCATGAGGATAATGGACTTCCCGGACTCCCGGAGGTTGGAAACAATGCCCTTGAGCAAGTGTGATTTGCCTTGGCCGGAGTTGCCCAAAATAAGGATATTGGAGTTGGTCTTGTCATCGGCCCGGCGGTCGAAGTCGGTGAGGATATTGGTGCCGAACTTGTCCCGGCCCAGGTAGAACCCATGGGGATCGGTCTTGCCGGAATAGTTAAAGGGGTACAGATTCGCCACCGCCGAGGCAGGCAGCACCCGCTCGAACTGGGTCCCGAACTGGTTGGCCCCAAAGGGTGTAACAGAGAGGAATCCCTCTTTCTGCCGGAGGTTCAGCCGGTCGATGTTGATTTTGGAGCGGGTCAGCTCCATGAGCACGTCCGACTGGAGTTCCTTCAGCTTTTGGAGAGAAGGGGCTTTCAACTCCATGTATACCGCGCAGTGCAAAAGCGGCTCCCGGTTCTTGCGGAGGTTGGCCAGCAGTTCGATTACATCCTTGAGGTTGTTCTCGGCCTCCAGGGTCTCCTGCACATCCGTGCCCCCGGACATGAGCTTATTTCGCCGGGTGGCGTTCTGGATGATCTTCCTCTGTTCCATGCTGTCCACCAGCCGGTTGTACACCCGCAATGTAATGTTGGACCGGTCGGCCAGTTGGGAGAGGATGGCCTGGGCCTCGGTGCTGGGCGGGTACTCCCGGATGGCCCACACGCAGCAGTAGGCGTCCCCGCAGATGTAGTGGTCGCTCATGAACTTCACCACGCCGGGCAAAATCATGTCAAAGAAATCCTTGACCGCGATGGCCTCCAACTGCTCCGGGCTGTCTTTCTTTTTCTTCTGAAACATATGGCCTCCTGTTGGTTTTGAATATTATTGTACCAGCTCGCCTACCACAGCAACCCGGCCATTTCTCCGGGATACATCACAGGTGGAGAGGGTAATGAACCGTTCGGCCCTGTCGTCCGCGCCAGCAAAAAAGACGCTGTCCTCTCGAACAGCGTCCAGAAAGTCAGCCTTGCCAGCCGCATCGGTAAAATTGATGTGCCGGTATAACTTTGATTTCACCGAGTTGGCCTGGCACACAGCAATCACCCGGTACTCCCGCGCACCTTCCGGCGTTTCCAGAATGATTTGCCGATGGCTGTCCATGTAATCCTTTTCTCGATACCACAGCAGGTCGGTGAACATGGTCCCATCGAACATATTGTGGCCGTAGAGGATGAGATTGTCGCTGGAAAGGTCACAGCGGTGGTCTAAAAAGGGTACCCCATAATCGGAGTAATTTCCGTAGAAGTCCCGCCGGAGATAGCGCTCCGGGTCCTCCGGCGTCCACATGAAAGGGTAGTCGATGTCCGTCCCCGGCACCCTGATCCAGCCGGTGCAGTCGGGGTTCTTCTCCTTAAGCGCACCCAAATCATGCAGAACCTCCGGCGCTGGGCTTGGGGCGGGTGTGGCCTGTGCGGGACTCATAGTTTCTTCTGACGATGGCTTGGTGGGCGTACCCTCTGGCGCAGGTGATGATACATCCTGCTCTATTAGCACCGACTCCGCCAGCTCCCGGAAGTTCGCCTGCTGCTCCTTGGACTCAATGAACCGATGCACCAGCCAGAATCCCGAACCTGCCAGGGCAATGGCCAGCACAAATCCTATCAGTACTTTGATACCTTTCTTCAAGAATCGGGCCTCCTATCCAAGTTAAAGTTTTTGATGCCGTCCACATCCTCCACCGCCTCGCCGGTCATGCAGGTGCCAAAGTACAGCCCCAGCACCCGCTTGAGGTCCTCCCGGTCCATGCGGCGCACTTCAAAGCCCTGCTCCGAGATGGTTTTCTCCGTCAGGTTAATGGCCTGGAACACCTGCTCCGGCTTTTCTCCCTTGGTGAACCGCAGGACGAACAGGAACTGCCGGGCCGTGGACATCTCGATCTGCTTGGATTCCAGGTAGCCTCCCTCCTGTTCCAGGACTTTCCGCACCGCCGGATTTTCTTCCTCCCGGAGACGCTCTTTGATGAAACGCTTGTTATCGTCAAACCGCTGGCAGGAGTCCAGGCAGGAGATCTCCAGGCCCGGATGGGCGGAGAACACCATGAGCAGATGCCGGATTTTAATCTCCACATTGGCATGGGACAGCACGGAGATATTGGTGGGCTGCACGAGAAAAACCGCCAGCTCCCCGCCAGCGGTCTGTATGCCATAGTTTGTGAACCCCTCCAGGCCCAGCAGAGCGCGGGTGGAGTTGCCTTTTTTCTTTTTCTGCCTCATCCGCCGCACCTCCATGTGTATTCCTGTTGACTGAACAGGAGGAAGTTCCCGGCGTAGCGCACATAGTCCAGCACCGTGATCTCTTCCAGCCGGATGGACAAAAACGCATAGGCCATGGTCAGGGCAAAGGGCGAAATCAGCCCCAGTTGCGTCAGCGCCAGTACGGAAAGCAACAGCCCCACACAGGCTGTGGCGAAATCCCGCAGGCTCCACAGCCACAGGTTGGCCGTGGCCTTGAGGTTTTGTGGGTAGATGTATTGGGTCATGTCTGTTCCTCCATTTGTAAATGATCTTCCTGTTGGACTTCCCGGCAGAACTCCTGGGGCGTCTGATGGTACAGTTCCCGGATCTTCTCCGTGATCATGTCTTTGACGAGACGTTCTTCGCCCTCTGTGGGCTGATAATCATTTGAGAAATAATGAGTGGCGGTTTCAACTACATATCCCATTGTAAGCGTATCCGCAAAGGGATCGTAGGTGGCATATAGGTTCAGCCATGTTTCATCGTCGCTCAAATCCTCTTGAAACTTCTTTTCGGCATCAAACCAGGTTTCCAGGTACGCAATGATGGAGTGTCCATCTTCGGACACTTGGATGTCATTGTCTACCCGCAGGTCTTGGCTCTCCATTTCATTATTCTTATTCATGTGGGCCTCCTTGTTACGCAATCGCCCGAGCGATATTTCGGGTCATATTCACGGCGGTGCTGGTAGCGTGAACCACGCTCATCATGTTGACCTTGACCGAGCTGTCCAGCCCAAACTGCTGGGCGATCCTCGGCACCTCGCCAGCCGCCAGCATAACCCCCAGCCCCAAAAGCATATTGTCGTGGAACGTCAGCAGGCCCAGGAAAAGGAGCGTGGTCTGCAGAAAGGCTGTCAGGCACAGGGCGATGATCTGCTTGCACCACTGGTTGAACCCGTCCGTGTAGCCCCGGGGTACAGAGAAGAGATAAAGGGTGCCAACCGCCATCTGAATCAGGAGAATGCCCCCTCTTTTTATGTTCGAGAAGAACACCTTAAGCACACAATAAGATAAGCCTATGAGCATACACAGCGGGAACAATCCGTTGAGTACCACCCCTGTGGGCCCCCCGAAAACGCCGGTCAGCACCTTGAGGGCCACGTCCCCCAGGTTGAAATCCACTGTCCCCACAAAGCTCCCGGCCAAATCCTTGAGAAAAACATTTTGCAGGTTGATACAGAACTTGTACAGCTCCACCGGCGCCAGTGTCACCAGATTCGCGGCAAAAAAGCCCTTGAGGACATTGAGCGCGGTAGACTTCACATTGGCCCGGCCATTCTGGTACTCAATCGCCAGGTCAAACGCCGCCACGATCATGCCCACCGCGAACAGGGTCCAGCCCAGGCAGGCGAACAGCCGGACCGAGGCCACGATCCAGCTCAAATCGAATATCTCCGCCCCCATGCCGCCGATCTGCGTGAACACATCGGAAATGGTGCCGTAAAAGGACTTGAGCATCCACTCCACGAGGCCGTCCCAGATGGAGTCCACAATGCCCTCCCCAAAGGTGGAGAACACATTGCCCAAGGCCCCGCCAAAGCTGCCGATGAGCCCTCCCAGCCAGTCTAACATTTTGATTGCCCCCTTTTTTCTGTATGTTCATAGATCAGCCGTTTTCGCTCTGGAACAGCCGGATATACCCCAGGACGGTGTCTGCAATCTTCCGGCGCTGGGCCTCGGTGATGGGGATAAACCAGGCGGGCTTGCCGCCGTATTCCCATACATGGGGCTCCACCTCGCCCAGATCCTCCCGGCGCTGGGGGCCGATCAGGTCCCGGAACAGGAAGTTCTCCTTGTCCACAAAGCCCTTGCCCCGGTTCAGAAGGATGACCTGGAGGGCATTGTAATGGTCCGCGGACAGGGAGGGTATAAACTGGACCTTGACCAGCAGCTTGTCCCCCAAACGGCCCAGCAGCACCCGCCCGGCGAACTGTTTCTCCTTGATGGTATGGTCGCGCTCGAACATGGCGCGTAGTTCTTTTTCATAGAAATTCATGTTGATTTTAACCTCTCGTTTCATTTATTAAAAATAGAATAATGGGGTTTGTGTTTCCTGCTATCGTCCAGGAGGCCCTCTGGCCCATCCCTCGATATGCCCGCTCATGGCGTTATATCCCCACAACGCCCCAGATGTAGAGGGGGGCGGTCAGGGTAAAGACCAGACAGGCAAACAGGATGGCAGGCGCGGCGAACTCAAACTGGCCATGTTTGCGGTATTCAAAATACGAGGTGGATACCTTGACGAAGAACAAAATCACCAGCACCACGTCAATGACCGGGAATACCACATTGTTTACAATGGCCTTGATCTGAGCCTGCGCCGAGGTCCAGGTGGACTGCACGGCTCCCGCCACATCGCCGGTCGCCGTGGCGGGCAAGGCGAAACAGCACATGGTGAGTATGACAACAGCCAAAAGGCACAGCAGCCTTTTCATTCTTTTCTGCATAGATTTTCCTCCTTGGAGATATAAGGGCCTCAAATTATAATCAGTCCTGTCCCTTTTTCTTCTTTCTGCTGATAACCAGAGAGAGTACCACACCGCCCAGGCTCACGCCGAACACAGCCAGGGCCAGCCGCCAGCCGGTATCGCCGGTGTTGGGGGTTCCGGGATGGTCCTTGGGCCTGTCCTTCATGACAACGGTGATGGCCTCGTCCAAGTCCTTGACCGTGAACTTCACGTCCTCGGCCAGCAGGTAGCCGTTGGGGGCGCTGGCTTCGTGCAGAACATACTCCCCGGCAGGCAGTTTCTCAATGGTATGGGGCTTGCCATCTGTGGTCCAGCTTTCAACGACCTTGCCGTCCTTGTCCCGGATCTCCAGCTTGGCCCCTGTCAGCTCCTTGCCCGTGACGGAATCCACCTTGGAAATGACGATTTGAGTCTTGGCGTTCTCAATATCCTCCAAGGTGACCGTGCTGCTGTCAACCGTGACCTTAATGGAATCATCCAGAGGCACATAGCCGGGCAGCGGCTCCAGCTCCACGATCTGCCAGTCGCCGTAGGGTACCTTGTCAAACTGGAACTTTCCTGCTTTATCGGTTTTTGCGGTAGCCACAGCCTTCTCCTTGGTGAATTCCTTGGCGTCCTTGGGGAACAGTCCGAAGAGTACGCCCTCCAGAGGATTTCCCTCGGTATCGGTCTTGCGGCCCACGATCTGGCCCCGGAGCAGCTTGTTGTGGAACTTCACTTCGGCAAGGTCGCCGGTGGTGACAGTGACGGTCTTGCCTTCCTGGATCTCATACCGGGCGGTTACCTTGTCGGAGATCTCCGTGACGGTATACTCGCCGGGAGCCAGGCCCTCCACACGAATTTCGCCATTTTTATCGGTCTTGAACTTTTTGGAGTAGTCCTTGCCGGTGATGAGGAAAGAGATACCCTCCACGAAGTTGTCCTCGGCGGTTTTCTTGATCACCAGCCCGCCCAGGCCGCGGATGGTGATGGTCTGGCTTTTGTCGTTTATATCCGCGTGGACGAACACCTCCACGTCCTCCTGGTACAGGGTTTCAAAGACCACGATGGACTTCCCGGCCAGTGTGGAGGCGTTGAAAGTGAAGGGAATCTCTACAGAGCCGGTGGCGTTTTCGGGGGTGAACTCAACTTCAGCGGTAACTTCCTTGCCATCAACCAGCAGTTTTTCCCTGGTAGATTTATCCATGAGAATCCCGCTGATTTTATAGGGCTTGCCGGGAACCAAGCCGGAGTAGCTGACCGTATCGATGATGGTGACTTCCTCCAGAGGGTCAACCTCTTTTTCTCCGTTTACCGTAGCCTCGGTTTTGATTTCCGGCTTGTCCGGGGTGGTGAACTCTACTGTCTGGCCCTCGTCGTCAATATCCGCATGAACGGCAATCTCTTTGTCCTCGTGGTACAGAGTTTCAAAAACTACCACAGACTTTCCGGCCAAGGCAGAGGCGTCAAAAGTAAAGGTGATTTCCTCTGTGCCGCTGGCGTTCTCAGGGGTGAACTCTTTCTCTGTGGTGACCTCCTTACCGTTCACCAGCAGCTTGCCGCCTGTGCCCTTATCCATGAGTACGCCGGACAGCTTATAGGTCTTGCCAGGGGTCAGGCCGGTGTAGCTGACCGTATCGGTTATGGTGACTTCGCCCTTGGGTTCGGCTTTTTTCTCACCATTCACGGTCGCGGTGGTCTTAATCTCGGGTTTCTCGCTGAAAGTTACGGTCTGGTCCTTGTCCTCCAAATCAGCATGGGTGCAGACTTCCAGCTTGTCCCTATACAGGGTTTCAAAGACAACAACCGTTTTTCCCGCCAGAGCGGACGCGGCAAAGGTAAAGGGAATGTCAATAGCCCCTTCCTCCTTGCTGGCCCGGAAGGTGGCCTCGGCTGTGATTTCTTTCCCGTCCACTGTCAGGGGCTTACTGGTGGCCTTGTCCATGAGCACACCCTTGACGGTGTACTCCTTGCCAGGAATCAGGCCGGAGTATTTCACCGTATCAATGATGGTGATTTCTCCAACAGGCTCGGCGGTGTGCTCCCCATTGGCAGTGGCAGTGGTGCCGATCTTCGGCTCGGTAAAGGTGACAGTCTGGCCCTCGTCCTCTATGTCCGCATGGCTGGCAACCTTGCTCTCACCCTCGTACAAATCCTCGAACACCACCACGGATTTGCCCGCCAGTGCGCTGGCGTTAAAGGTGTAACT